>CAYYCE010000024.1:0-14297 GCA_964469635.1 uncultured Kineosporiaceae bacterium | reverse complement strand
GTGGCGCGGTGAGGAGGCCGAACGGGGTTTCTCGATGGCCCTCGGGCGCATCGGGGACTCCCGCGACTCGGATCTGCTCTACACCCGGTGTCGGGACGGCGAGGGCCACCTGGTCGCCGTCCTCGCCTTCGTGCCGTGGGGCCGGACGGGGCTCTCGCTTGACCTGATGCGCCGGGCCCCCGGCAGCGAGAACGGAACCGTCGAATTCGCCGTGACCGAGACCGCGCGGGCCGCCCGCGACCTGGGGCTGACGCGGATCTCGTTGAACTTCGCGGTGTTCCGGTCGGTCTTCGAGCGGGGCTCACGGGTGGGGGCGGGTCCGGTGCTGCGGCTCTGGTATCGCGCGCTGATGGTCGCCTCGCGATGGTGGCAGTTGGAGTCGCTCTACCGGGCGAACGCCAAGTACGACCCGTCCTGGCGGCCGCGGTTCGTCTGCTTCCGCCGGGGGAGGGAACTGCCCCGGGTGGGGCTGGCGGCGCTCGAGGCCGAGGCGTTCGTGCGCCGTCCGCGGCTGCGCTGGCTGCTGCCGTGACGTCCGTCGAATGCGGCTGGTCGCGGGCCTGCGAGCTGGCCGCCGGCCTCGGCGCCGCATCGGTGGTGGCGCCGATGGTGGTGCCGCTGGCGTCGGCGGCGGGTGGGATCCTGGCCGAGAACGCCTGCGCTCGAGGGGATCTTCCCCCGGCCGACGTGTCCGCGATGGACGGCTGGGCGGTGGCAGGCCCACCGCCCTGGCGGGTCGTGGGCGAGGTGCTGGCCGGCTCCCGGTGGCCGTCATCCCGGCCGCTGGCCCCCGGGGAGGCGGTCGGGATCGCCACCGGTGCGGGTCTGCCGGCCGGGGCGGACGCCGTCCTGCGCCGCGAGCGCGGCCGGCCGGACGGGGACCGGTTGGTGGCGGGCGGCCTGCCCCCGGACGCCGGCACCGACGTCCGGTCGGCCGGGCAGGAGTGCCGGCGGGGTGACGTGGTGCTCGAGGCGGGGACCGAGATCGGGGCGGCGGCCCTGGGTCTGTTGGCCGCCGCCGGTCTGGACCGGGTCGCGGTGCGCCGGGTCCGGGCCGATGTGCTGGTGCTGGGGGACGAGTTGCTGACCTCCGGGCCGGGGCGGGACGGCCGGCTGCGCGACGCGTTGGGTCCGCTGTTGTCGGTCTGGCTTCCCGGACGCGGGATCGAGATCGCCTCGCGCCGTTACGTTCCGGACGCCGCGGGACCGCTCGCGACGGCGCTGTCGGGGAGTCTGGGGGACGTCGTGGTGACCACGGGGTCGACCGCGCGGGGGCCGGTGGACTTCCTGCACGCCGTCCTGGCCTCGGCGGGGGCCCGGTTGGTCGTGGACGGGGTGGCGGTGCGTCCCGGACACCCGCAACTGCTCGCGGTGCTGGCGGACGGGCGGCCGCTCGTGGGTCTGCCGGGCAACCCGCTGGCGGCGGTCTCGGGGCTGCTGACGTTGTTCGATCCGGTGGTGGCCTCGATGCGGGGGCGGCCGCCGGTCGCGGCCCGTCGCGGCGTGTTGGCGGTGGACGTCCCGGTAGGGCCCGACGCCACGCGCCTGGTGCCGGTGGCCGGTGGCCGGCCGGCGCTGTTCGCCGGGCCGGGGATGTTGCGGGGGCTTGCCGGTGCCGATGCGGTGGCCGTGGTCCCGCCCGGCGGGATCCGTGCGGGAGAGCCCGCCGTCCTGCTCGACCTCCCCTGACCCGTCTTCCTCCCCCGCCTGTTTGGGCACAACGTCACGCTGTGCCCGTCGAGCGGGTGCGACGTCACGCCGTCCCCGTGGGGGATGGGCGCAACTCCGCGCAGTCGGCCGGATCGCGTTGCCGAACGTCCGATCCGGTGCGGCCCTCTCGTCTCGTCCACAGTGGTGCGTCCCCAGGGAGGTGAGTGCGGTCGGGTGTCCACAAGCGCGCCGTCGCCGGCTCGCGCGCCGTCCTGGGTGTTGTCGACAGTGGGGCATGACCGCTCGAGGCTTCGATCCGCGCCAACTCACCGACCGATTGCGCACAACCGGGTTCGTGGCCACCCACGCGGGCCTGCAGGAGATGGGGGTGTCGACGTCCACGATCACTCGACGGATCGGCCCGGGCGGGCCCTGGCAGCGGCTGGCCCCCGGCGTCGTCCTGGGGCACCTGGGCACGCCCACCCGTCACGAACTGCTCCTGGGGGCGATGGCCTTCTGCGGTGAGGACACCGTCGTCACCGGACTCGACGCGCTGCGTGCCGCGCGTCTACGGACCTCGGCGGGCAACCCCGAGGTGAACGTTCTCGTGCCGATCGCCCGGCAGCGCAAATCCTACGGCTACATCCGCGTCGAGCGAACCCGGAGACTCCCCGAACCGACTGTGGTGCAAGGGATTCCATTCGCCCCTGTGCCGCGTGCACTCGTGGACGCCTGCCGCAGGATGGAGTCCCCGGCCGAGGTGCGCCACCTGGTCGCCGACACGGTGCAGCAGCGTCTCTGCTCGGTCGACGAGCTGCGGGATCAGGTGCGGGCCTCGGCTCGTGCCCGGACGGCGCTCGCCAGGGCAGCGCTCGCCGAGGTCGCGGACGGCGTCCGTTCGGGTGCCGAGGCGGCGGCTCGCTCCGCGCTCGATCGCTTCGGCGCGCCCGCCCCGCTGTGGAACGTTCGGTTGCTCTCCCGGGACGGCGTCGCCTTCCTCTCACCCGACGCCTACTGGCCCGAGTTCGCCGCGGCGATGGAGATCGACTCCTTCGCCTGGCATCTGGGACCGGACGACTACCTGCGTACCCTGCAGCGATCCCGGCGGCTGACGGTTCGCGGCGTCCTGGTGACACATTTCGCTCCGGTGGAGATCACGCGTGACCCGGAGCGGTTCGCCCGCGAAGTCATGACGTTCCTGCACATGGCCCGGAACAGGGCGATGCCTGATGGGATCGTCGTCGCGGCCTGATGCTGGTTCGCAGTCTCCGTAACCGGATCATCCTCGGTGAGTGGCGTTGCGCCCGTCCTCCGTGGGCACAGCGTGACGTTGTGCCCGCAGGACGGGCACGGCGTGACGTTGTGCCCACGGAGGACCGGGGCGGAGGACGGCGGCGCTACTTGCGGGCGATGGTCAGGGTGGGCTTGGTGACCTCGGCGAAGAAGTCGTTGCCCTTGTCGTCGACCACGATGAACGCCGGGAAGTCCTCGACGTCGATCTTCCAGATCGCCTCCATGCCGAGTTCGGGGTATTCCAGCACCTCGACGTGGCGGATGCAGTCCTGGGCCAGCCGGGCGGCGGGGCCGCCGATCGAGCCGAGGTAGAAGCCGCCGTGGTCTGCGCAGGCCTTGGTCACCGCGGCGGAGCGGTTGCCCTTGGCCAGCATGACCATCGAGCCGCCGGCCGCCTGGAACGCGTCGACATAGGAGTCCATCCGGCCGGCGGTGGTCGGCCCGAAGGAGCCGGAGGCCATCCCGGACGGCGTCTTGGCCGGACCGGCGTAGTACACCGGATGATCGCGCAGATATGGCGGCATGGCCTCGCCGGCGTCCAACCGCTCCTTGATCTTGGCGTGGGCGATGTCGCGGGCCACCACCAGTGGGCCGGTCAGTGAGAGCCGGGTCTTGACCGGGTACTGCGACAGCTGCGCCCGGATATCGCTCATCGGCCGGTTCAGGTCGACCCTGACCACATCGTCCGTGGCGCCGGAGGTCGCCAGCTCCTCGTGGGACACCTCGGGCAGGAACCGCACCGGGTCGGTCTCGAGCTGCTCCAGGAACACCCCCTCGGGCGTGATCTTCGCCAGCGCCTGCCGGTCGGCCGAGCAGGAGACGGCCACGGCCACCGGCAGCGAGGCGCCGTGCCGGGGAAGCCGGATCACCCGCACGTCGTGGCAGAAGTACTTGCCGCCGAACTGGGCCCCGATGCCGAAGTCCTGGGTGAGCTTGAGGATCTGCGCCTCCAGTTCGAGGTCGCGGAACCCGTGCCCGGACGCCGAGCCGGAGGTCGGCATGCCGTCGAGGTACTTCGCCGAGGCGTACTTGGCGGTCTTCAGGGCGTACTCGGCGCTGGTGCCGCCGATCACGACCGCCAGGTGGTAGGGCGGGCAGGCCGCCGTCCCGAGCCCGCGCAGCTTCTCGTCGAGGAAGACCATCAACGAATCGGGGTTGAGCAGCGCCTTGGTCTCCTGGAACAGGTAGGACTTGTTCGCCGACCCGCCGCCCTTGGCCATGAACAGGAACTTGTAGACGTTCTCCGAGCCGGGGGTGGTCTCGGCGTACAGCTCGATCTGGGCCGGCAGGTTCGAGCCGGTGTTCCTCTCCTCCCACATGCTCAGCGGCGCCATCTGGGAGTACCGCAGGTTGAGCCCGGTGTAGGCGTCGAACACCCCGCGCGAGATCGCCTCCTCGTCGCGGACCCCGGTGGTCAGCACCTGCGATCCGCGCTTGCCCATGACGATCGCGGTGCCGGTGTCCTGGCACATCGGGAGCACCCCGCCGGCGGCCACGTTGGCGTTGCGCAGCAGGTCGAGCGCCACGAACCTGTCGTTGGCGCTGGCCCCGGGGTCGTCGAGGATCTTCGCGAGCTGCCCCAGATGGCCCGGGCGCAGGTAGTGGGCGATGTCGTGCATCGCGGTCTCGGCGAGCAGCCGCAGCGCCTCGGTGTCCACCTCGAGGAAGGTGCGGCCCGCGGCCTCGACGGTGCGCACGCCCTGTGTGGTCAGCAGCCGGTACGGGCTGTCCAGGTGCCCCAGCGGCGTCAGGTCGGTGTAGGCGAATTCGGGGACGGTCGACGCCATCGTCTCTCCTCGGGGCGGACACGGCGGGTGGTCGGGAGCACGAAACAGGGTTGGATCGAGCCTAGTGCGGCCGCTGCTGCGACGCCCAGCCGCCTCCGTGACCCACCCCACGAGCCGCGCGCCGCCACCGGGGTGCCTCACGTGGGACAGGCACGGTCGCCGGACGGCGGGCGCTACGGACCGACGGTGCTGCCGGGCAGCGCGATCCGGGCGGGCGTGGAGGTGCCGGCGGCCTCGGGGTCCAGCTCGTCGTCGTCGATCGACGGGCCCGGGGTCACCGGGGCGGCGGAGACCAGAGCGCCGTCCGGACCGTAGAACTCCGCGACGTTGTCCCGGGCCGCCGTGCGCGCTCCCGCTCGCGGTTGGGCGATCTGGGCCAGGACCCGCTCGGTGGCCCCGGTCATGATCCGGGCGACGGTGCCATCGGTGCTGGTCATCGACTCGACCCAGTGCAGCGTCCCGGCGTTGAACACGCCCGCCCCCGACGCAGCGCTGTACCAGGTGACGTCGGAGGCGTCGGACCGGCCGCGGCAGGAGACCGGCGAGTGGGCCAGGACCTGGATCGGCCGCGGCGTGTCCACCACGGTGTTCACCCGGTCGATCTCCGGGCCGATCACCCCGCTCAGCCGAGCGCCCTTGGCGAGGCCGAGCCCGGCGAACGGCCAGGCGCGCGGATCGGAGATCACCAGGTCGCCCCCGGTGTGCGCGCACTCGAACATCGGGCCGATCAGCGAGGATTGGGGCTGGGCGAACGGCGGCTTGCCCCAATCGGCCGTGGTGTCCTCGGTCTTGACCGGGTCGGCCTCGCCGAGCTTGTAGTTGACCATCACCCGGCCCTCGCCCAGTGGCGAGTCCGCCAACCGGATCCGCCGGTGCACCGCGTTGGCCCCCAGGAAGGCGAGGTTGACGCCGCGGTCGCGCGCTCGGGTCACGGCGGCGCGCATCTGTCGGGACCAGTACTCCGAGTGGCCCAGCAGCACGACGGCGACGGCGCCGTCCAGCACCTCGGGATGCAGCTGCAGGTCGAGGTCGGCGGCGTAGTTGAGCCGCAGACCGAGCCGCTCGGCGGCGGCGATCGCCGGAAGCTCGTTGGTCAGGAAGGTGCCCGTCCCGTACCCGCGCTGGTACGGGCGGTCGAACGAGGCCGCCAGCGAGCGCAGCTCGAAGTCGGCCGCCTTGTCGCTGTCCTGGTAGCCGCGGTAGGTGCTGGGCCCGCCCCAGGGGTTGTAGGCCTGCCAGGTGGCCATGCTCTCGACCAGCAGGACGGCGCCCCGGCTGGTGCGGTCGCGGACGACGAACGGCACGAACGACTGGGCGCCGTCGGCCCCCACCAGCTTGGCCAGGTAGGCCCCGGGCAGGTACCCGGTGGTGTCCAGTGTGGTGGAGCGCGGCCAGTCGGCGCTGACCATCCGGGTGACCGGGTCGCGGCGGATCCCCTTGCGCACCTTGCCCTTGATCGGTTTGCTGGTCCAGACCAGGCGGGCCCAGCGTCCGTCGTAGTCGCCGGTGCGCAGCACCTTCACGGTGAAGGTCTTCGCGGTCGAGCTGACGTACAGGTCCACCGGCTGGCCGGCCAGCACGCTGAGCACGGTGGCGAAGCCCTCGATCCGTACCCCGTCCGGCTGGGCGTCGATCAGCCAGCCGGCCGCCCCGGTCTGACGGTTCTCCAGCTGTGTCTCGGTCTCGTCCGCCGGTGTCTCGCCCGCGACGCCCCCGGGCAGCGCGGAGGCGTGCAGTCCGGCGCGGCTGGCCCCGACGAACGCGGGCGCGGCCAGGGCCCCGGATCGGGCGCCGGCCAGGACGTCGGGCTCGGAGTCGGGCTGGGCGTCGCCCTCCAACCCGGCGGGCACCGGGGCCTGGGACACCGGCGCGGACCCGGCGGCGATCCTCCTCGTCCGTGACGAACTGGACGAGCCGGACGCCGTGCCCTGCGAGCAGGCGGCCACCAGAGCGACCGAGAGCACCCCACAGGCGAGTGCCTGGGCGGCGGTCCGGAGTCGTCTGCGGGGCATGTCGGAGCACAGTCAACGCCATGCGGAGCGCGGATGCGAAAACGGCGCGCACGTCTGAGCCATTCAGTGCGTATATGTCCGATAACTGATCGTGATCGGAGTTCCCGGGTGGGACGACTCAGTCCCGGGGGGCCTCGCGCGGGCCGAGCCACCACGCGGCGTAGGGGGGCAGGGCGAAGAACCCGCCGTCCCCGATCCCCTCGAGCACCGGGGCGAAGCCAGAGATGTGCTCCCACGGCGGGACCGGTCCCAGGCCCTGGACGTGGCGGGCCGGCAGGTGCTGCCAGGCGCCCGAGACGTTGTAGACCTGCAGCAGCGTTCCGGCGGGGTGGCGGCGGCGCAGCGCCAGCAGGGCGCCGTTGCCGGCGTCCACGGGCTCGCTCTCCACCGCGGCGTGCAGCGACGGCATCCTGGCGCGCAGCCGGGCCAGATGCACCAGCCCCGCGAAGATCCGTCCCGGGATCGTGGTCGGGTCCTGCCGGTCGGCGGCGACCGACCAGTCCATCCGGGGGCGGTGCAGCCACCGGTTGTCCTCGGCCAGTCGGGGGTCGGCGAGATAGCCGCGGTCGTTGATCAGGCCGAGCTCGTCGCCCATGTACAGCAGGGGGATCCCGCCGTAGCCGTAGATCACGGCGTGCAGCAGGAAGATCCGCCCGAGGGCGAGGTCGACGAGGTGGTCGTCTCCGGTCGCGTCCCGGTGCTCGAGGGCCGCCTCCAGGCCCGCGAGACTGGCCAGCGTGCCGCTGATGCGGGCGTCGCCGGTGGCGGGGTTGGCCTGGAACAGCTCCCCGCGGGCGAAGGAGCCGGGGAACTGCCCGCTGTACCAGGAGCCCAGGAACGCCCGGTGCGCGTACCCGGACAGGCCCACCGCGGCGGCATCGGTGTCCGAGATCGCCCACCCGATGTCGTCGTGGCAGCGCAGGTAGGTCGTCCAGGCCGAGGTGACCGGCTTGGGCGGCGGCACGGCCAGCGCGCGCCGGGCCAGATCGCCCGACCCGGTGGCCACCGCCGACCACAGCTGGACCATGAGGCTGTTGTGGTACGCCAGGTCGCACACCCTGCCGGCGTGTCGACCCGTGCCCAGGTAGGCGGGCAGGTCCTCCGGGCCCACGATCGCCTCGGCCTTGAAGATCACCCCAGGAGCGGCGATCCGGACGGCGGCCCGCAGCGCCTGCACGATGTCGTGGACCTCGGGCTGGTTCTGGCAGTTCGTGCCCATCCGCTTCCACAGGAAGGCGATCGCGTCCAGCCGCAGTCAGTCCACCCCCACGTTGGCCAGGAACAGGATGACCTCCAGCAACTCGCAGAACACGTCGGGGTTCGCCCAGTTCAGGTCCCACTGGTAGCTGTTGAACGTCGTCCAGACCCAGGCGCCCCGGCCGCCGTCCGCACGCACCGCCTCGTCCTCCCAGGTGAAGGAGCCCGGGGCGAAGTCGGGGAAGATCTCCGGCAGGGTCCGCTCGTAGGCGTCCGGCATCGTGCGGTCGTCGAAGAACAGGAAGTAGTCCCGGTACGGCGCCTCGCCCGCGACGGCGGCCCTGGCCCAGGGGTGCTCCTTGGCGACGTGGTTGAGCACCAGGTCGAGGGTGAGCGCGATCCCGGCCTCGTGTAGGGCGTCGGAGAGCTTCTCCAGATCCGCCATGGTCCCCAGATCGGGTCGCACCTGCCGGTAGTCGGCCACGGCGTACCCGCCGTCGTCCGGCCCTTGCCGGGGCTGCAGCAACGGCATCAGGTGCAGGTAGCTGACCCCGAGTTCGCGCAGGTAGTCGATGTGCTCGCGGACGCCGTCCAGGGTGGCGGCGAACCGCTCGGGGTAGCAGACGTAGCCCACCTGGTCGGGGCCGGCGAACCAGTCCGGGCGCAGCAGGCGGCGGCGGTCCAGGGCGCGGAGGGCGGGTCTGCGCTGCTCGTGGGCCCTGGCCACCAGCTCGAGAACCCGCTCCGCGAGCGGGTCGTCGAACACCCCCAGCCCGGACAGCAGGTCCTCCCCCCAACGGTCCAGGCGCTCGGCGAAGGCCTCCTGCTCGACCTCGACGAGAGTCATCGACCTCCGCACCAGCGCGTCAACGTCGACGTCCACTGCACCTCCCGGTGATTGGCGACAAGCCAAAGATGTAAACCTTTCCGATCGCGGTCAATGGGTGGATCGTGGGTCGGTGTCCCCGGTGCAGGGACCGCGGGCGGGCGTCCGGGCTGGAAACGCTTGTCAAGACGTCCGTGGCCGTGTCACCTTGACAGCGTCGTGTCAACCGCGCGGACCCGTGTCTGCGCTGGTCAGCAGGGGAGTCGAGGTGCACTCGGTGCCGACGAGCCCCGAAGGGCGGCCGCCCGGTCGGGTCGCCGGCGCCGCCTCGCGGGCCAGCATCGTGGACGTCGCCGCGCGCGCCGGGGTGTCGGTCGCCACCGTGTCGCGGGCGCTGCGCGACATGCCGAACGTCTCGGCCGCCACCCGGCAGCGGGTGCTGGCGGCCGCCGCCGAGCTCAACTACTCGGTCTCGCCGCTGGCCTCGGGGCTGGTCACGGGACGGATCAACGCCATCGGGGTGGTGCTGCCGTACGCCGGACGGTGGTTCTTCGCCGAGGTCCTGCGGGGGATCGAGTCGGTGCTCCGCGACGGCGGGTACGACCTGGTCCTGCACGTGCTCGCCGACGCCGAACGCCGCCGCGAGTTCTTCGACACCGTGCCGCTGCGACGCCGGGTGGACGGCGTCATCGCGGTGGCGCTGCCCTTGGACGCCCGGGAGATCGGCGCCCTGCGCTCGCTGGACGTGCCGCTGGTCGGCGTCGGTGAGCCGTTGGTCGGCGGCCACGCCGAGCGGGTGGACGACGTGGCCGCCGCGCGGCTCGCCGTGCAGCATCTGGTCAACCTGGGGCATCGGCGGATCGGATGCATCGGCGGCGACCTCGACGGGCCCGAGCGCTTCAGCGTGCCCGGCTGGCGCACCCAGGGCTACCGCGAGGCGCTGGCCATGGGAGGGATCGAGGTCCGGTCGGGCTGGGAGCGCGACGGTTCCTTCACCGCGGTCGGCGGTGAGCTGGCGATGACCGCGCTGCTGTCGCAGCCCGGCGGCGCACCGACGGCGGTGTTCTGCCAGTCCGACGAGATGGCCTTCGGTGCCCTGCGGGCCCTGCGGCAGAGCGGCCTGCGGTGCCCCCAGGACGTCTCCGTGGTCGGCCTGGACGATCATGAGTTGGCCCACACCTTCGATCTCACGACGGTCGCGCAGCCCGTGGCCGAGCTGGGCGCCGCCGCGGCGGGCTGGCTGATGCACCGGCTCGACCCACGGGAGGAGGGCGGCGTGATCGAGGAGGACGCGCCGACCCGCTTTCACGAGGTGCGCCTGGTGCTTCGGCGGACCACGGGGCCGCCCCTCGGGACGTCCTGATCGGACCGACTCAAGCGTGGACCGGCCAAGGCGTGGATCAGGCGAGATCGGCCCGCGTCGGCGGGTCGGCACCGGCCCGCTGGCAGGTGATGGCCGAGATCCTCACGGCGTGCTCGAGCATCGCGGTCAGCTGCGGCAGTTCGATCGCGTTCAGCGCCCGGCGGCGCTCGCCGCCGAGCAGGTCGGCGTCGGCCAGGAAGTCCAGCAGACCCGACATGAACGAGTCGCCGGCGCCGACGGTGTCCGCCACCGCGATCGGGACCGGGGAGACGTCGGCCCGCCCCGCCCGGCACAGCGCCAGCGCCCCCGCGCTGCCGCGGGTGAGCACGACCACGGCGGGGCCCAGCGCGAGCCAGCGCTCGAGGACGGTCGTCGGGTCCTGCCCGTCGGTGAGCCACTCCACGTCCTCGTCGCTGACCTTGACCAGGTCACTGGCGCGCACGATCCGCTCCACCCGATCCAGGGCGGCGGCCGCCTCGCCCATCAGGGCCGGCCGGGCGTTGGGGTCGTAGGTGACGGTCATCCGGCCGGAGGCCGCCTCCACGAGGGCGAGGACGTGGTCACCGCCCGGCGGCAGGAAGGCCGCGATCGAGCCGGTGTGCAGGGCCCTGGCGGGCAGGTCGCCGTCGCCGAGCGACTCCAGCGTCAGACCGGTCGGCAGCCGCCAGTCGATGTCGAAGACGTAGCGGGCCACCCCCTGCGCGTCCAGGGTGGCGGTGGCGGTCGAGGTCGGGGGCTCGGTCTGGGACGCGGGCACGATCCCGACCCCGGAGGCCTCCAGCCGATCCCGGATCGCCCGGCCCCGGGCGTCCGCGCCGAACCGGGTCAGCAGCGAGACCGCCCGGTCGAGCCGCCCCAGGCCCAACGCGACGTTGGCAGGGCTGCCGCCCGGGTGCTCGGCGACGCTGCCGTCGAGCTGCCGCACGATGTCCACCAGGGCCTCGCCCACGACCAGCACGTCGTCCATGAGCCGGGATCGTAGTGGGACCTCGCCCTCCGGTGGGCTGTGCGGCGGCACCTGCTCGCGTCGCGCTGGGTGGGGGCGGTTGGCGCGAGCACGGGCGCTCGGGACACCATGGTCCGGTGAGTGTGCCCACCGAGCAGTCGGATCCCGCCGAACAGTCGGGTCCCACGGACCAGTCCGGCCCCGCGGTCACGGCCCCGCGGCCGTCCGCCACGACCCGGCGTCGCCGCACCACGGCCTCGGCCATGCTGCTGGCGACGCTGGCCATCGCCGCCCTGGTGATCCTGCAGATCCTCCTCGTGCCCCGGCCGACGTCGGTGCCGCGGCAGTCGATCGATCTGGCGTCGGCGGCCCTGGCGGCGCAGTCCCGGGTGGGCTTCGCCCCCGCGGTGGCGGTGCCGCAGGGTTGGACGGTGACCAGCGCCGACGTCCGGACCGACAGCGGTGGCCTGCCCACCTGGACCGTGAACTACCTCACCGACACCCGTCGCTACGTCGGCCTGATGCAGGCGCCCGGCTGGGACGCCACCTGGCAGAGCTCGCTGACCCAGGGCGGGGTCCCGGACGGTGAGGTGACCGCCGGCGGGCGCAGCTGGCAGGTGCTGGTCAAGCAGGAGAAGGAGATCACCTCGCTGATGGCGCGTGAGGACGACCGGACGACGCTGATCCTGGCCAAGGCCGGTGGGGTCGCCGACGCCAGGGAGCTGGCCGATCGGTTGGCGGTCTCGCCCTGAACCGCTTGAGCCGTCGGGACCGCCGGTGGCTCGCCGTCCTGGCGCTGGTCTCGTTCCTGATCGATTCCGGCTACGCCTGGGTGCGGCACAGCCACTACCTGACCACCGGTTTCGACCTGGGCATCTTCGACCAGGCGGTGCGCGCCTACTCCCGGTTCGAGGCGCCGATCGTGCCGTTGAAGGCGCCCGGGTACCACCTGCTGGGCGACCACTTCCACCCGGTCATCGCCCTGTGGGCGCCGCTGTACTGGATCTGGGACGACCCGCGGATGCTGCTGCTGGCCCAGGCCGCGCTGATCGCCGTCTCGGTGGTGCCGGTGGCCTCCTTCACCGCCCGCCGGTTCGGTTCGCGGCCGGCGGTGGTGGTCGCGGCCATGTACGTGTTCAGCTGGCCGCTGCAGCGGATGGTGCAGTTCGACGTCCACGAGGTCGCCTTCGCCGTCCCCGCGCTGGCCTGGGTGATCGACGCCGTCGACCGCCGGGCCCGCCGCACCACGGTGGTGGCGTCCCTGGTGCTGCTCGCCACCCGGGAGGACATGGGCGCCGTGGTGGCCCTGATCGGCGTCCTGGTGGCGTTGTACCAGGTGGGTCGGACCGCCGAGGGCGGACGGCGGTGGTGGCCGGCCCGCACCGATCTGCTCTGGGGCCTCGGGCTGCTGGTGGGCGGCGCCGCCGGGTACGAACTGGCGACCGCCGTGGTGATCCCGCACTTCTCCGAGGGCCGCGGCTTCGCGTACTGGACGTTCGCCGCACTCGGCCCCGACCCGGCCAGCGCCGTCCGGTTCATGCTCACCCACCCGATCGCCCTGCTCCAGCTGATGGTCACGCCCTGGGAGAAGGCGCACACCCTGCTCATGCTGGGGCTGCCGGTGCTCTACCTCTGCCTCGGCTCGCGCTACCTGCTGCTCGCCGCCCCGCTGATCGCGCAGCGGATGCTCAACGACCGGGCCCAACTGTGGTCGACCAACTTCCACTACTCCTCGGTACTGGCCCCGATCCTGTTCCTGGCGGCCGTGGACGCCGCCGGGCGGATCGCGGCGCGGCTGGACGGCCGTCGGCTGCGGTTGCCGCGGATCGGCCCGGTCCGGATGTCCCGGTCGGTGCTCGTGAACGGCTGGCTCGCGGGCTGCGCCGCGGTGCCGATCGTGGCCATGCTCGCCCTGGCCGGCGACTACCCGTTGAGTCGGCTGGCCACGGCCCGGTTCTGGCGGGCGGATCTGCGGGTGCAGGCGATGAACGAGCTGCTTCCGCTGATCCCGGACGGCGTGTGCGTAGAGGCCGACAACACCGCGGCCCCGCACCTGACCCGGCGCGACTACGTCACCCGGGTGGGCCGCTCGGACGGACTGGCGACCTGGATGGTGCTGGACTTCAGCCGGGCCGACACCGGGTGGCAGGGTGATCCACCGATGGTGGCGTACGTGGACGCTCTCCGGCGCGGGTTCGTCGCGGTGGCCCAGCACAACGTGATCGTGGTGCTGAACCGACCCGACGCCCCGGTCGCCGCCGCGTGCCGGGTGCGGTGATCCGGCGTCGGGGAGGGGGTCTCCGCACGTATCTGCTCGCCGTCCGGCGTCTCTGCTTGGGGTACCAGGTGACCTCAGTAGGAGGCCACCGCGTCACAGGGAGCCACCATGCGCCGCACCGGAAGGGACAACCACACCACGATGGTCTGCCAGTTCATTCCCCCGTTCGTGCAGAGCGAGGTCGCCAAGAACGTCGACGGGGCCGCGGCGGCCAAGGAGCAGAAGACCCTGGCCGACGCCGCCCGCAAGCGCCGGGCCGGGGCACTGAAGGCCGCGGCGGAGGGGCCGGCCGGGGCCGGCGCCCAGGCGGGGGTGGTCGCGCTGGCCCCACCGCCGACCGGGACCTCCCGGCGCGAGGTGTACGACTGCGACGGCGGCACCACCCAGAGGCTGAAGCTGGTCCGGGCCGAGGGCGATCCCGAGACCGACGACGCCGACGCCCTCAACGCCTACGACAACGCGGGCCTCGTGCGCACCTTCTTCCGCTCGGTCATGGGCCGTGACTCGATCGACAACCAGGGCCTGGACCTGATCCTCAATGTCCACTACGGCAGCAAGTACAACAACGCTTTCTGGGACGGCGACGAGATGACCTTCGGCGACGGCGACGGCGTCATCTTCAGCGGTTTCGCGCGCTCGCTGGACGTGGTGGCGCACGAGCTGGCGCACGGCGTCACCCAGTTCACCTCGGCGCTGGTCTACGACGGCGAACCGGGTGCGCTGAACGAGCACTTCAGTGACGTCTTCGGGACGGCGATCACGCAGTGGGCGGCCGGCGAGAGCCCGGAGGAGGCCGACTGGCTGATCGGCGACGAGATCATGGGCCCCGACCTGTACGGCGAGGCGCTGCGCTCGATGAGCCATCCCGGGACCGCCTACGACGACGACATGCTCGGCAAGGACCCGCAGCCGGACGACTACGCCGACCGGTACACCGGTTCGGCC
>CAYYCE010000023.1:5165-14385 GCA_964469635.1 uncultured Kineosporiaceae bacterium | reverse complement strand
CTCTTCTTCGCCCCGGCGTAGGGCCCGTAGCGTGTGGCGACGGCACAGCAACGAGCCACTTCTCGGCCATCTGCAAGAGCACTCGTACGCAGCCAAGCTCGGCAGGCTCTGCACGGCCAGCGTCGAATGCGAGCAAGACCGCACAACCCGTGTGCCGCTACACGCCTGTCAGCCCGCAGCCGCCGGCGAATGACCCAGTCTGGGAGGGCAACACCACCGGGACCATCGTGACCCAGGTCTGTGATCGCCTTCCCGATAACGGCGCCTACATCCCGAACGACCCGGGCACCCCCGTATGGGTCCCGCCCGGCGCGGCAACGGTCGACCCCGAGACGGTGGCGCGGGCGGCCGTCGCGCGCTTCGGATTGAAGGCCATCGAGATCGGCATGGTCCCGGAGGCCGGCCCGGACAAGGTCGGCGCCGTCGGGATGCCCGTGTGGCTATGGGTCGCCGACCCAAAACCCGTCACCGTGGGGCCGATCAACGACACGGCCACGGACGGCGGGGTGACGGTCACCCTCGACGCCCGAGTGGCCTCCATCGACTGGGACATGGGCGACGGCACCATCGTCCACTGCGAGGGCGACGACGTCCTGGGCACCCCCTATGAGGACGCCTACGACCTCTCGCCGTCCCCCACGTGCGGCCACGTCTACGAGAGGCAGGGCAACCCCTACACGATCACCGCGACGTCCCACTGGCAGGTCGACTGGACCGACGGCGCCCAGGCCGGAACCATCCCGGTCGAGCTGACCGCCACCACGACCCGCACCGTCGGCGAACTCCAGGTGCTCACCGTCCAGTAGCCCCGTGGGGAGAACCGGTCGACCGACGGCGGGTCAGCCCGCCGGCTGCTCGGTGATCGCGAACTCCACCGTCCCGTTGTCGTCGGACACGGCGTGCAGCGCCTTGCCGTCGAGCACCTGAGCGGCGACCTCGTCCATGAAGAGCGTCGCCCCCTCGGATTGAACGACGGCGTCCCCCTCCGAGGGGGAGGTCACGAGTTGCAGGGTCAACGGACCCTCGAGCGTATTCGAGGAGATGCGCAGCCCCACGCCCTCGGGGACGTCAGGACGCTCGGTCAACCCACGGATGGCGGTCGCGGCGTCGGCGGTCAACATGACCATGGAAGCTCCTTGTGGTCAGGCACAGTGATGGCACGCACCCCGAAAGCCGTTGAACGGAAACACATATCGATCGTGGGACGGGATGCCGGTCACCGGGCGCAATCCGCGCCCGGGGGCGGCCCATGCGGCCGCTTCTGTTGTCGGTCAGGTGTTCTCTCTCGGCCCTGCCGTGTCAACCAACCTCTCGGGGGTCGGGGCGAACCGTCAACCCGTGATCGTGAACACGCAGGTCACTCGGCGTGTCGGCGGATCGGCCCGAAGCGGCCGGCCACGTTCACTCCGTCGGATCCTCGCCACGGCTCAGCGCGTCCCACATCGGCTCGTCGTCCCGGACCGACACTCCCCCGCTCTCGGCAGGGACCCGCACCCGCCATGACCCGGCGCTCAGCGCGCCCAGGACGGCGGCCACGCACACGACGGCCCCTCCGGCGATCCCCACCCCCACCCAGCCGGTCGCCGAGGCCGTGACCGCGTCGGCCGACACCGCCGCCTGCGCCGCGGCCTGGTCCCGAAGCCCCGACGCGGGACTGCGCAGCACCGCGACCGAGGAGACCACGATTCCCAGCCCCGCGGCCGCCACCAAGACCGCGCCGACCCGGGCCACCCGGCGTCCGAAACCGGCCACCACGACGCCCCCGGCCGCAGCGACCAGCGCCAGCGCCACCGCACCGGCCGCGACGTGCCCGCCACCGGCCGACACCTCGGCACCCGCGTTGACGCCCTCGACCACCCGGCCGCGGGCCCAGGTGCGGCTCTGGGCGAACAGCACCACGACCGCTCCGGCGAGGATCGCCAGAACGACGGGCCGCCGCCCGGCGATCACGGAGCCCGCAGCGTCGAGGCCGTGGCCACGGCGCGCAGCACAGCCGCCGCCTTGTTGCGGCACTCCTCGTGCTCGCGCTCGGGCACCGAATCCGCCACGATCCCCGCGCCGGCCTGCACGTGGGCCACCCCGTCGCGCACCAGCGCCGTCCGGATCGCGATCGCCAGATCCATGTCTCCGGCCCAGTCGAAGTACCCGACCACGCCCCCGTACAACCCACGCCGCACCGGCTCGAGGTCCTCGATCATCTCCATCGCCCGGGGCTTCGGCGCCCCCGAGAGCGTGCCCGCCGGGAAGGTCGCCTGCAGCACGTCGTAGGCGCCGCGGCCCGCCGCGAGATCGCCCTCGACCACCGACACCAGGTGCATCACGTGGCTGTACCGCTCGACCTGCATGAAGTCGACGACCTCGACCGATCCGGCCGCGCACACCCGGCCGAGGTCGTTGCGGGACAGGTCGACCAGCATGATGTGCTCGGCCCGTTCCTTGGGATCGGCCAGCATCTCCGCCGCGAGCGCGTTGTCCTCGGCCGCCGTCGCCCCACGCCACCGGGTGCCGGCGATCGGGTGGGTGACCACCCGGCCGTCCTTCACCGTGACCAGGGCCTCCGGGCTCGACCCGACGACGTCCAGGCGCCGTCCGGTCGGGTCCGCCGTCCGGTACAGGTACATGTAGGGGCTCGGGTTCGTGGCCCGCAGCACCCGGTACACGTCCAGCGCGTCGGCCGGGCAGTCCAGGTCGAAGCGTTGCGCCAGCACGACCTGGAACACCTCGCCGTCCCGGATCCCCTGCTTGCCCGCCCGGACGGCCTCCTGGTACTCCCGGGCGGTGCTGCGGGCGCGGGGAGCGGGCTCGGCGCCGGCGTGCACCGCAACCGTGGACGGCGCCGGCGCCGCGAGCTGCTCGGTCATCCGGTCCAGCCGGGCCACGGCCCCGGACCAGGCCTCGTCGACCCGCTCGTCGGTGGCGTCATAGTTCACCGCGTTGGCGATCAGCGTCAGGGTGCCGTCGCCGTGGTCGAGCACCGCCAGGTCGGTGGCCAGGCTCATCGACAGCTCGGGCACCCCGAGCTCGTCCACCGTCGGGGTGCCGCCCTCGGGGATGCGCTCCCAACGGCGGACGGCGTCCCACGACACGAACCCGACCATGCCCCCGGTCAGCGGCGGCAGGCCGGGCAGCCGGGGCGTCGCGAGGGTGGCCACGGTGTCGCGCAGCGCCAGCAGCGGATCGCCCGACGTCGGAACCCCCACAGGGGGCTCACCGAGCCAGTGGGCCGCTCCGTCCCTGCTCGTCAGGGTCGCGCGGCTCGCGGCACCGACGATGCTCCACCGCGACCATGCGCCCTGTTCGGCCGACTCGAGCAGGAAGGTGCCGGGGGCGTCGCCGGACAGCTTGCGATAGACCCCGATCGGGGTCTCGCCGTCCGCCAGGAATCGCCGGACGACGGGGATCACCCGCCGGTCCTTGGCCAGCACCCGGAAGCCCTCGAGATCGGGCCAGGTCTGCCCCAGGGGCACGTCCTCGATCGCGGGTGTCAGCGCGGGGGTCATCGCGGGCTGGCGGGAGTCCGACGTCACAGCATCACCTCATGGGCATCGAAACAGGACCGGGTCCCGGTGTGGCAGGCCGGCCCCACCTGGTCGACGCTGAGCAGCAGCGCGTCACCGTCGCAGTCCAACCGCAATCCCTTGAGCCACTGGACGTTCCCGGAGGTGTCCCCCTTGCGCCAGTACTCCCGGCGGCTGCGACTCCAGTACGTGACGCGGCCGCCGTCCAGGGTGCGGCGCAGCGCCTCGTCGTCCATCCAGCCGACCATGAGCACCTCGCCGGTGTCGTGCTGCTGGACGACGGCGCACACCAAGCCGTCGGCGTTGCGCTTGAGTCGATCGGCGATCACCGGGTCGAGAGAGCTGGCGGACACGCCTCGATCCTGTCACGCCCGCTCAGGCTCCGTCGGAGGCAGCCCCTCGCACCCAGCTGGCGTACAGCTGCCGGTAGACCTCGCACCGCGCGAGCAGATCCCGGTGGTGCCCGACGTCGACGACCCGCCCGGCGTCCACGACCACCACCCGGTCGGCCGACACGGCGGTGCTCAGCCGGTGGGCGATGGCCACGAACGTGCGCCCGGCGGTCAGGCCCTCCAGGGCCCGCTGCAACCGCACCTCGGTCGCCGGGTCGACCGCCGAGGTGGCCTCGTCGAGCACCAACAGGTCCGGATCGGCCAGGTAGGCCCGGGCCAGGGCGACCAGCTGCCGTTCCCCCGCCGACAGCGCCTCGCCGCGCTGCCCGCCGTGGGTGTCCAGCCCGTGCGGCAGACCCGCGACCCAGTCGTCCAGGCCCAACTCGGTGATCGCCAGCCGCAGGTCGGCGTCCGTGGCCTCCGGGCGCGCCCAACGCAGGTTGGCGGCGATCGTGTCGTCGAGCAGGAACCCCTCCTGCGGGACCAGCCCCACCCGTGAGCGCAGCGAGGCGAACGCCAGCCGGCGCAGGTCGATGCCGTCGAGCAGCACCCGCCCGGAGCTCGGGTCCATGAGCCGGGTCAGCAGCTTGGCGAGCGTTGTCTTCCCCGACCCCGTCTCCCCCACCACGGCGACTCGCTGTCGGGGCTCAAGGTCGAGGTTCACGTCGGTGAGCACGGGCGGCCCGCCCGGGTAGTGGTAGCCCACCGCGTCGAAGCGGACGGCGATCGGGCCGCGGGGCAGCACCACGCCGTCCGGCGGGTCGACGACATCGGCCGGGGTGTCCAGCACCTCGAGCACCCGCCGCCAGCCGGCGGCGGCGTTCTGCAGCTCGTTGAGGATCTCGGTCCCCATCTGCACGGGCGTGGTGAACAGCTGCACCAGGAACAGGAACGCCGCCAGCCGCCCCAGCGTGAGGTCGCCGTCCACCCCCGTCCAGGTGCCCACGCCGACCACCGCGGCGACCACCAACCCGGACACCAGCACTCCGCCGGAGAAGCTGGAGGCCACCAGCACCTGGGCGCGGGAGGCCGCCGCGGCGTGGGCCGCCACGGCGGCGTCCAGGCGTCGCTGGGTGCGATCCTCCACCGCGTACGCCCGGATGGTGTCGGCCCCCACGATCGCCTCGGAGACCGCGGCCAGGGTGTCCCCCACCCGCTCGCGCACCCGGAGGTAGGCGCGAGCCACGATCCGCTGCAGCCGGGGCAGCAGCACGAACAGGGGCAGGAAGCAGGCCCACACCAACAGGGTCAACCGCCAGGAGTAGACCGCCATCACCACCGTGGCGACCAGCACCTGACCGGCCGACAGGATCAGCGTCAGGCCGCCGAACTGTACGAACGTCGAGACGGTGTCCACGTCGGTGGTCACCCGGGCCACCAGCGTGCCCCTGCGCTCGGCGTTCTGGCTCAGCATCGACAGGTCGTGGACATGCCGGAACGCCGTCATCCGCAACGTCGCCAGCCCCGCCTCGGTGGCCCGGAAGATCCGCACGTTCGCGCGGAAGGCGGCCGCTGCGGCGACCAGGACGGCGAGCGTCGCCACCCCCGCCAGCACCGCCACCAGCTGCGGGCGCGTCCCCGACGAACCGCGGATGCCCCGGTCGAGGGTCTGCTGGACGGCGATCGGGACGACGAGGCGGCCCGCGGTCGCCACCAGGGTCAGCGCCAGCGTCAATCCCAGCCCCTGGGTGATCTCCGGCGAGATCGCCAACCCGCGGCGCACGGTGTGCCAGGCCGTCGACCGGGTCCGGCCGCTCACGGCCCCTCCTCGTCGGCGAACACGCGGGCCCGGTCAGCGGCGTCCCGCTGGTAGGCGGTCACCAGCGCCCGGTAGCCCGGGACACTCGCCATCAGCTGCTCGTGGCCGCCGCGGCCGGCGATCCGGCCGTGCTCGACGTAGACCACCTCGTCGGCCAGGGCGATGGTCGCCATCCGATAGGCGATCACCAGCACCGTGACCTCGCCCGAGGCGCCCTCGCGCAGCCCGGACAGGATCTGCGCCTCGACCCGCGGGTCGACCGCGGAGGTGGCGTCGTCGAGCACCAGCAGCCGGGGACGGCGCACCAGCGCACGGGCCAGGGCGATCCGCTGCCGCTGCCCGCCGCTGAGCGTCGTGCCCCGTTCCCCCAGCCGGGAGTCGAGCCCGTCGGGCAGGGTGCGTACCACGTCGGCCACCGCGGCGGTCTCGAGGGCCCGCCATACCCGAGCGTCGTCCACGTCGGCGCCGAGGGTCACGTTGTCGCGCACGGTGTCCTCGAACACGAAGCTGCTCTGGGCCACCAGCGCCGCCGCGGCCGCGACCTCGCCGCGGCGCAGGGTGCGCAGATCGACCCCGTCGAACAGCACCCGGCCGTCGCGGGGATCCACCAGGCGCACCAGCACCGAGGCCAGGGTCGACTTGCCCGACCCCGTGGGACCGACCACCGCGACCGTCGAACCGGCGCGGACGTCGAGACTCACCTCGTGCAGGACGGGCAGCGACTCCGCGCCGCCGTGGGCGTCACGACCCAGATGGGCGTAGCCGAGCCGGTCGGCCCGCAGGCCCAACGGGCCCCCGGCCGGCAGCGAGCCGGTGCCGTGGTCCATGGCGCCCTCGGCGTCCAGGACCATGCTGAGCCGGTGCCAGCCCACCACGGTGCGGGGCAACTCCCCGAGGACCCAGCCCAGGGCGCGCACCGGGAAGGCGACCAGGGCCAGCACGTAGGCGACCTGGACCACATCGCCGACCTGGGCCGCTCCCGAGTCGACCCGGAAGGCGCCGGCCACCAGGACGCCGAGGGTCCCCAGGGTCGGCAACGCCTCGATGACCGGGTCGAACAGGCCCCGGGTGCGCCCCACGGCGACGTTGGCGTCGCGCAGCGCGTGGGCGCCGACGGCGAACCGTTCGGTCTCGGCCTGCTCGCGGCCCAGGGCCTTGACGGTCAGCCCGCCGTCGAAGCTCTCGTGCGCCACCGCCGAGACCTCCCCGCGCAGTTGCTGGGCCCGCATCACCCGGGGAGACATCCTGCGCTGGTAGGCGGCATTGGCGAGCAGCAGCGCGGGCAGCACGGCGAGCCCGATCGCGGCGAGCACCACGTCGGCGGCGACCATGGCGGCGGCCGCCACGAGCAGCATCACGGCCACCCCGAGTGACATCGGAAGCGGGGCGAACACCTGCCAGGTGGCCTCGACATCGGCGTTGGCGATCGACAACAGCTCACCGGTGGGATGGCGGTGGTGCCACGACAGCGGCAGCCGCAGGAACCGCCTGGTGAGCCGTCGCCGGTAGCGCGCCTGCAGCCGGTACATGGTGATACCCGCGGCGGCGCGGCGCACCACCACCCCCACGGCGGTCACCCCGGCGACGGCGGCCAGCACCCCCACCGCCCCCAGCAACCGCCGTCCGGACACCTGTCCCGCAGCGAACGCCGGGGCGATCACCTGGTCGGTCACCCGGCCCAGCAGCCACCCGCCACCCGCCGTCCCGGTGCCGTAGATGACGCTGCCGAGCACCGACAGGGCGAACACCCCGGGTTCGTCGCGGACCCCGCGGGCGACCACCGCCAGCCCCCGTCGCAATACCACGATCGGTCAGCCTCTCACGACCCGGACCGTGCCCGTCCGGGGGTGTGGTGACACGATCTGGTCATGTCGAGTTTCGCTGCTCAGGAACGCCAGTCCCTCGTCGAGGCCCTCGTGGGCGCCGGCGCGGAGGCACCCACGCTGTGCGAGGGCTGGAACGCCCACGACCTCGCCGCCCACCTGGTGGTGCGCGAGCGCCGCCCGGACGCGGCCGCGGGTTCGGTGCTGCCGTTCCTGTCCGGGTACGCCGAACGGGTGCGCAAGGAGTACGCGGCCAGGCCGTTCGCCGACCTCGTCGAGCTGATCCGGACGGGCCCGCCCCCGACCAGCCTGTTCGCGCTGCCCAAGGTCGACGAGCTGGCCAACCTCGCCGAGCACTTCGTGCACTGCGAGGACGTGCGCCGAGGACGCGAGGGGTGGGTTGCGCGCCGGCTCGACCAGGAACTCGAGAACGCCTTGTGGCGGATGCTGTCGCGCACGGCACGGCTGGCGCTGCGTCGCAGCCCGGTGCCGACCCGGCTGGTGCGCCCGGACGGCGCCGAGATCGCGACCGGCGGTTCGGGGATCCCGGTCCGGTTGAGCGGGGAGACCGGGGAGCTGGTGCTCTATCTGTTCGGCCGCACGTCGGCCTGCCACGTGGAGGTCACCGGCCCTCAGGAGGCGGTGGCCGCCTTCCGGGAGACCCGGCTGAACGTCTGAGACCGTCCTGCCCGCCCCGCCGGGGCGGGCAGCCGGTACGGGTGTTCCTCGGCCGGCCTCGGCCGGGCGAAATGGTAGCCCTGACCGAGGTCGCACCCCAGATCGGTCAACACCGCCAGCTGCTCGGCGTCCTCGATCCCCTCGGCCACGGTCTGCAGCCGCAGGCTGCGGCAGAGGTCGAGGATGCTGCGCACCAGGGAGATCTCGTTGTCGGCGCCCGCCCGCAGCTCGGCGACGAAGCTCCGGTCGATCTTGACCTGGTCGACGGGGAACTGCCGCAGGTAGGACAGCGAGGAGTAGCCGGTGCCGAAGTCGTCGACCGACAGCCGCATCCCCAGCGCCTCGAGGGCCTCCAACCCCCTGCACGCCAACTCCGGATCGCTCATCAGGACCGATTCCGTGATCTCCAGCGTCACGGCCCGTCCGGGCAGTCCCCACCGATCGAGGGCCGCGGCCATCATCCCGGGCAGCCGCGGGTCGGTGATCTGGCGACCCGAGATGTTGAGGGCGAGGTGGAGCTCGGGCAGCTCCCGGCGCCAGGCCGCCAGGGCCGCGAGGCCGCGCTCGATCGCCCACTCCCCGAGCGCCAGGATGGTGTCGGACTCCTCGGCGATCGGGATGAACACCGACGGCGGCACCTGGCCGCGCACCGGGTGGTTCCACCGCAGCAGAGCCTCGACGCCGGAGACCATGCCCGAGGTCATGTCCACGATCGGCTGGTACGCGAGCGAGAGCTGCCCCGCCGCCAGCGCGCCGCCCAGATCGGTGCGCAGGCTGAGCTGCTCGTCGACCTCGGTGTGCATCCGGGGTTCGAAGGCCATCCACCGGCCCCGCCCGGACCGCTTGGCGCAGTACATCGCCACATCGGCCTCGCTGAGCAACTCGGCGGCGCTCTGCTCGGCGTCGGTCAGGCTCGCCACGCCCACGCTGGCCCCGATCAGGACGTCCCGGCCCTCGAGCGTGAAGGTGTGCGCGAGGGAGGCGATGATCCGCCCGGCCACGACCTCGCCGAGCCGTTGGTCCCCCGCAGCAAGACGGCGAAATCGTCCC
>CAYYCE010000023.1:0-5155 GCA_964469635.1 uncultured Kineosporiaceae bacterium | reverse complement strand
GCATTATAGGCCGCCACCGCCAGCCGCCAGGACTGGAAGCGGTCATATTGCTGGCGAAGATAGCGCGCGCCGGCATCGAGGTTTTCCATCGGATCACTGGCATCGGCGCCAAGCCGGGCAGCGGTGTCCATGGAGCTGATGCTGGTGAGGATCCGGTGCGCCACCTCGGCGAGCAGTTCGTCGCCGGCGCTGTGGCCGAGGCTGTCGTTGACCGCCTTGAACCGGTCCAGGTCGATGAACAGGACGGTCAGCGGGCGGCCCTCGGCGAGGGCCGAGTCCCGTTCGCGGGCCAGTCGCTCCAGGAACAGGGCCCGGTTCGGCAGCGAGGTGACGGGATCACGGTGGGCCTCGCGGACGGCGTCCAGGGTCTGGGCGTCGGTGAGCGCCAGGTTGACCTGCTGCGCGAAGGCGCTGAGCATCGCGGCCGGGTCGTGACCGGCGATCGGGTCCGTGCCCGTGCGGGCGACCAGGCAGCCGACGACCTCGCCCGCCACCACGACCCGTTCGGCGAGCACGGCGTCGGTCTCCGAGGCCCGGGGGATGGGGACCTGGCCCGGCTGCAGCGCCCGCCGGGCCGCGCGGGTGACCGCGCCGTCCGGTTCGGGAAGGTTGTGGTGGGAGACCGGCGCGAGCGTGGGGGCGTCCGAACCCCCCTTGTCGAGCAGCAGCAGCGTGACCGGGCAGTCGCCGAGCAGCCCGGAGGCACCCTCGGTCACGGCGTCCAGCACCTCGTTGAGCGGGCTGCGGGCGGAGATGGAGCGCTGGATCTGCAGCAGGTTCTCCACCAGGTGGTGGCGCTGCCGCTCGCTGACGAGAGTGTCGAGGTTGTTCAGCAGCAGTCCAAGGGTCAGGGCCATGCCGTGCAGCAGTTGGCGTTCCTCGGCGCTGAACCTCTCGTTCAGCCGCCCGACGATGAATGCGCCGTTCGTGCCCGCGCGGCCGTCCGCGGTGGCCAGCATGCCCACGGTCAGGTGCACCTGTCCGAGCGGGGGTAGATCGACCACCTCGCCGTCGGAGCCCGCGGAGAACTGCGCCGGCACCTCGAGGTCCCCGAAGCCCATCGTGTCGGCGACCTCCCCCGCGAGCGACACGGCGGTGAGCTCGGCCTCCAGTGCCTCGCCGGCCCGCTCCAGCGCGGTGCGCATGGCGAGCGCGCGATCGGTCTGGGAGCTGACGGCCACGAGGTACTCCGTCAGCTGGTGGATGGACCAGTGGTTGGACATCTGGATGGCCTCGGCAGGGACTGATCGGCGTTAGGCGATGGCCAGGGTGACCACGGTCAGCTGGTGCATCCCCCGGGCGCCCTCCATCCGCGCCACCTCGCCGTAGGTGTAGAAACCACCGAAGGGCCGCTCCCCCACGAGCCTGCCGATCGCCTGCTGCTCGGCCCGGACGCCGTCGGCTTCGAGCTTGATCTTGCGGGCCCCGCAGTCGAAGACCAGGAAGCCCAGCGGGTCGGCACCCTCGAGGGCGGCGATCGCGCCGCTGCAGGAGTCGGCGGCGGCCGAGACCAGCGCCTCCCGATCGGTGGTCATGACCCACGCGAGCGCCCCCTGCGGCACGTCGGCCAGGCACACGACCGCGCCGGTGTCGAAGTCGATGTCGTGGACCACCCGCAGGTCCTCGCCCGTGCGGCGGGACAGCCCGAGGGGATTGCGGAACAGGATGTCGAGGAAGGCCGGGGGATCGTTCTCCCGAAGGGCCCGGGCCTCGTCCAGGGACAACGGCGATCCGGCGATCCGGGACAGGAACATCTCGGCGGCCGGGGCGTCGTCCAGGGTGTGGACGACGCCGCCCACGCTGTCTGTGATCAGCATGGCGTCGCCGACCTTGGTCCAACCGTGGGCGATCCCCAGGCCCAACGGAGCGTTCGACCCGAGCCCGATGCCGACGACGGCGTCCTGGAGCACCTCCACCCCGGCCCCCGTCCCGTGGAACTGATAGGTGGCGAGGTACTCGAGGTCGTCGGCCGAGCAGCCCCCGACGATCGGCGTCAGCGCCCCCAGGACGCCGTAGGCGCCCCGGACGATCTCGTGCTGCTCACGGGACAGCCCGTCGGCGATCAGGAGCAGCGCCCGGTTCGGCAGGGTGATGGACGCCAGGGCGCCGGCGACCTCGGCCCCGGACTCGCGACGGTGTTCGCTCGCGGCCCGCGACACCGTGGAGGCCACGGCGAAGCCGGGACCGCCCAGGGCGATGACCACGACGCCGGGCGCGTTGCCCAGTTCCTCGAGCCCCGGGCCGCCGGGCGCGATCTCGCCCACGGTCGTCCCCCCGGCGACCACGGTGTCGTCAGGAATGACCGCGCAGACGCCCTCGAGCACCGCCTTGGCGTCCCACCGTGAGCGGCAGAACACGAGCAGCAGCCGGGACGAGCGCCCGGCGAGCGCCTCGGTCGCCGCCCGCTCCCCCGCCGACCGGGGGTCGGGGTCCAGGCTGCGGCCGACGTGAACCCATCGCTCGCCCACGTCGTCGGTCGGTGTCCTCACCGTGCCAGGGTTCATGCCCTTTCGCTCGGCGCCCCGCAGACCGGGATTGAGCCGTGCCGCGGGGGTGGTCACCCGTTCGCACCACCACCACCTCGGCGGCGCGGGGGCTCAGCGGACGACCACCCCGGCGGCGGCCATCGTCGCCTTGACGTCGCCGATCGACAGCTCGCCGAAGTGGAACACGCTCGCAGCCAGGACGGCGTCCGCGCCCGCGGCCACCGCGGGTGGGAAGTGCGCCAGCGCGCCCGCGCCGCCGCTCGCGATCAGCGGCAGGCTCACCTCACGGCGCACCGCGGTGATCATCTCCAGGTCGAAGCCGGCCTTGGTGCCGTCGGCGTCCATCGAGTTCAGCAGGATCTCCCCCGCCCCCAGCTCGGCGGCCTGCACCGCCCACGCCACGGCGTCGACGCCGGTCCCGTGCCGGCCGCCGTGCGTGGTCACCTCGTAGCCCGAGTCGGTGGTGGTTCCCGGCGGGCAGCGACGGGCGTCCACCGAGAGCACCAGGACCTGTGCGCCGAACCGGTCGGCGACCTCGGCGATCACCGCGGGCCGGGCGATCGCCGCGGTGTTGACGCCCACCTTGTCGGCACCGGCACGCAGCAGCCGATCGACGTCGTCCACACCGCGCACGCCCCCACCGACCGTCAACGGGATGAACACCTGTTCCGCGGTGCGGGAGACGATGTCGTAGGTGGTCTGGCGGCTGTCCGAGGACGCGGTGACGTCGAGGAAGGTCAGCTCGTCCGCGCCCTCGGCGTCGTAGCGGGCCGCCAGCTCGACGGGGTCGCCGGCATCGCGCAGATCGACGAAGTTGACTCCCTTGACCACGCGCCCGGCGTCGACGTCGAGGCAGGGGATGACACGGACGGCGACCGGCATGGCCCCAGCGTAGGCTCACCCGGTGCCCGTCCCGGACCGTCCATCGGACCTCCGCCCGGACCTCCCCCCGGACGTTGGCCCGGACCTCCGCCCGGATCGCGCGCCGCACCGACCGGTGACTCTGGCCGTCGAGGGGGCCGCGGCCCGGCTCGCGCCCCTGACCGAGGCGGCGTCCCCGGTCGCCGCGGGCCGGTGGACCCTCGCGATCGAGGGCCGCAGCGGGTCCGGCAAGACCGCGCTCGCCGCGGACGTCGCAGGCCGGCTGCGCGCCGCAGGCCACGAGGTCACCGTGGTCGGCATGGATGAGCTCTACCCCGGCTGGGACGGGCTGGAGGCCGCCGTCCCGCTGCTGCTGGACGGTGTGCTCCGGCCGTTCGCCGCGGGTGCCGCGGAGCTCACCCTGTGCGGCTGGGACTGGACGCGGGACCGGCCCGGCCCCGTGCGGACCCGGCCCGCCGGCCGGTTCCTGGTCGTGGAGGGCACGGGCTGCGGAGCCGGCGTCTGCGCCGCCCACCTGTCACTGCTGGTCTGGGTGCAGGCACCGGACGACGTGCGCAGGACCCGCGCGCTGGCCCGCGACGGGCAGACCTATGCCCCGCACTGGGACCGATGGGCCCTTCAGGAACGGGGTCATCACGCCCGAGAGAGAACTCGTGAACGAGCCGATGCCGTGGTGGTCGTACCCTGAACGGGTGCATCGACCCGGCCTGCTCGGCCGCCGCCTCGTCGCGGCCGCGCTGTTCGGCGCCCTGGGCCTCGCCGCGGCCGCCCACGCGCTGGTCCCGACGGCCCCCGGCACCCGATGTCTGCCGGCCACCGGCTGGGTCGCCGACCTGGGCCTGCGGCTGGCCCTGCTGCACCCCGACGCGGGCTGTTCCTCGGGCACCTGGGCGCTGACCGCCGGCGGTCTGCTGGTGCTGGCGGCCGCCGTCGCCACCGTCCTGCTGGTCTCCGCCCACGGCGGCCGGCATGCGGTCCAGCGGCTCGACGCCGTCCGGGTCCTGATCGCCCCGCACCCGGTTCGCACGACCACACGCCGGCCGGCGCCGTCGATGGCCGCCCGCCGCCACGGCCCCGGCCGCCACCCCGGCGACGCCCGGCTGCTGCGTGGGCCCCCGGCCGCCTGACCCGCCCCCGCACCTCACCGTCAGGTCTCGCCACTTCCCTCTCCCATCGGGAGTGTTCGCCATGAATCGTGTGCTCGCGTGGCAGCCCAGGGCCGCCCCGCTCGCCCCGCTGATCCAGGCCGGGGTCGGGTTGTGGGGCGGCTGGCCCCAACAGCTCGACCCCGAGGGCCCGGTAGTCGTCGTCGCCGCCTTCCGGCTGTTGCCCGAAATCCTGGTCCGGCCGTTCGCCTACGGCCTGCCCATGATGGAACTCGTGCTCGGCCTGCTGCTGCTGGTGGGTCTGGGCACCCGGATCGCCGCCCTGCTCACCGGCCTGATGATGATCATGTTCCTGGTGGGCATCGGCAGCGCCTGGGCCCGCGGCCTGTCCATCGACTGCGGCTGCTTCGGCAGCACCGGTGAGACGGTCGCGGACCCGGTGCCCGGCTACATCCGCGACATCCTGCGCGACACCGGACTGCTGGCCCTGGCCGCGTTCGTCTCCTGGCGGCCTCCCGGTCGCCTCGCCCTCGACGCCCGACTGGGCGCCTCCCCGATTGGAGTCACTCGATGACCAACGCACGCACCTCCAAGTCGGCGCGCGAGAACGCCGCCGCGCTGCGTGCCGAGGCGGCCAAGGCCGAGGCACGGCGCCGCACCATGGCGATCACGGGCGCCGTG
>CAYYCE010000022.1:3644-14446 GCA_964469635.1 uncultured Kineosporiaceae bacterium | reverse complement strand
CGCCCGGCCGCTCATCCTGCAGGCACTGGATCAGGAGCCGGGCGCCGACGGCCCCGAGCAGGGCGAGGAGGAGCAGGCCCCGCGCCTGGACGCCCGGACGAGCCGGGTCCTGGACACCATGGCCGCGGCGATGGCCGGCAAGCTGCGTGGCGCCGACCGGTCCGCCTTGGTCCGGTTGCTCCAGCGGCGCGGGACGGTCGACGTGGCCCGCAGGCGGACCGGCTCGCAGTCGGCCGGGCGGCGGTTGCGCGCGGTCGAACTCCTGGGCGCCCTCGGGATCACCGAGGCCGTGCCGGAACTGGTCGGACGTCTGGACGACGCCGACGCCGAGGTGCGACGCGCCGCCGTCCGTGCCCTGGGCCGCACGGGTTCGGCCGACGCGGTCCCCGCCCTGCTGGCCCTGTTGGACGCACCGCACCGTACCGAGTCGGCGCACTACATCACGTTGGCGTTGCTGCGCATCGGTCCCAGGGCGGGGCTGCAACTCACCACCGCGCTGCGCACCCACGGCCCCCGCGGCCGGGAGGCCGCGGCCAAGGTTCTGGGCTGGCTGGGCGAGACCGGCGCGGTCGAGGCCCTCGAGCGATCCCTGTCCGACGAGGTGCCCGAGGTGCGGGCTGCCGCCGTCGAGGCCCTGGGCCGCATCGGCCTGCCCGGCTCCGCCCCGGCGATGCGGGTCCTGCTCGGACCCGATGAGCCCGAGTGGATCCGGGTCAGGGCCGCGGTGGCCCTCGGCCGGCTCGGCGATCCGGCCAGCATCGACCTCCTGGCCGGGCTGCTGGGTGAGTCGCACGTTCTGGCCCGCAGCTCGGCCGCGGCCCTGGCCCAGTTGGGTCCGCGCGGTCTGGCCGCCCTGCGGGAGTCCGCCGTCGTTCCCGAGGTGGCCGAGGTGCTGGCGTCGCTGGAGCCGCCGCTGGCACCGCGCGAAGACCTGGTGGCGGCGGCCTGGCCACCACCCGCGAAGGGAGCATGAGGTGCGGTCCTTCCTGACCACCGGCGTGATCGTCTTCAACGTCGTGGTGATGACCTATGCCCTGGCCGTGGCGCTCGCCCAGATGCTGCTGGTCGGCGCTGCGGGGATGAACCTGCGCCGCGAGCTGCGCCGCAACCTGGCCAGCCGTCGCGAGGACCTGTTCGTCCACCCGGAGACCCCGGGGCTGTCGGTGCTGGTCCCGGCCTTCAACGAGTCCCCGATGATCGCCGAGTGCCTGCGCTCGGTGGTGGATCAGCGCTACCCCGAGTTCGAGGTGATCGTGGTGGACGACGGGTCCACCGACGACACCTTCGACCTGCTGCGCGACGCCTTCGACCTGGTGCCGACCACCCGGGTGATCCCCCAGGACGTGCCCACCATCGGGCCGGTGCACGAGGTGCACACGCCCCGGGGCGGCGGCAGTCTGCTGGTGATCCGCAAGGAGAACGCCGGGCGCTGCGCCGACGCCCTGAACACCGCCCTCAACGCCGCCCGGTACCCGCTGGTGTGCACCCTCGACGCCGACTCGGTCCTCGAGCCCGACGCGCTGTTGCACATCGTGCGGCCCATGGTGGAGTCGCCGGAGAAGGTCGTGGCGGCCGGGGGAGTGGTCCGCCCCTCCAACGGGATCCACCTGCGGCGCGGCGCGGTCGAATCGGTCAGCCTGCCGCATCGGCTGCTGGTCCGGGCCCAGATCGTGGAGTACCTGCGGGCCTTCATGCTCGGCAGGATCGGCTGGAGCTGGCTGAACAGCGTACTGATCATCTCGGGCGCCTTCGGGGTGTTCCGGCGCGAGGACGTCGTCGCCGTGGGCGGGTTGCACCCGGAGAGTCTGGGCCAGGACGCCGATCTGGTCGCCGCGCTGCACAGCATGCTGCGGCGGGGCGGCACCAAGGACTACCAGGTCGTGATCGTGCCCCAGGCGGTGTGTTGGAGCGAGGCCCCCGCCTACCGCTACGACCTGCGCCGCCAGCGCCGCCGCTGGGCGCACGGTCTGGGACAGGTGCTGTGGCGGCAGCGGGGGGCCATACTGCGTCCGAGGTACGGCCGGTTCGGCATGGTCGTGCTGCCCTACCACGTCCTGTTCGAGCTGCTCGGCCCGATCGTCGAGGTGCTGGGCCTGCCCGCCGTCCTCCTCGCCTGGTGGCTGGGGCTGCTGAACCCCGCGTACGCCCTCGTCGTGTTCGCCCTGGCCGTCGGGTTCGGGATGCTCGTCTCGGTGTCCGCCGTGTTGGCCGACGAGGCGACCGAGCAGCACTACGACCGATGGCGGGACCTGGGCGCACTGATCCTGGCGGCGCTGTGGGAGACCACGGTGTTGCGGCTGATGATGTCGTGGTGGCGGGTCCAGGGGCTGTCGGACGCCGTCCGGCGTCGTCCCTCGGCCTGGGCCTCGATGCCGCGTATGGGCTTCACCCGCGCCCACTGATCGCCCGAGTGGGTGAATCCGGGCCCGCGGGGAGGACTCCTGGTCATCCCGGACCCCAACCGGCCGACTGGCAGCTCGGAATGCGGACGGATCCGCGTTCCGGATCGAGTGGTGCCGGCTCGTGCCGGAGGAGGTCTGGTGCGGGAGGTACCCGGTTCCACGGAAGGACGGACGCCGACACCGCGTCGGCCGCGGTATCGGAGATGGTCTGGTGCGGACGTGTCGCGACGGGTGCGTCTGGGGCGATTCCCACCGGGCGCAGCTACTGGCGCTGGTGGAGCAGGTTCCGGCCGCGATCGGTGCCTTCGGCGCCGACGGTTCGGAACTGGTGGCCAACTCGCGCTATCGCTCCCTGGTCGCGCAGGGGTTGGCGGCCGGTGCCCCCACGAACGCTCCGGAGCCGGATGAGCGCGAGGTCCGCGTGGACGACGAGGACTACGTCGCCATGCGGTTCCCCATCGGGGACGAGGGTTCGGCGGTTCCGGTCGGCTACGGCGAGGTGCTGCTGGACGTGAGCCCATCCAGGTCGCGGACGGTGCGCACGGCGATGATGGAGCTGGAGCAGCTCAAGAGCGATCTGGTGACCACGGTCAGCCATGAGCTCAGGACGCCGCTGAGCAGCATCCTCGGGTACTGCGAACTGCTGTCGGACGGCGAGTTCGTCGAACTGGACCCCGCGGCCCGGCAGATGGTCGACGTCATCAGCCGCAACAGCCGGCGGCTGTCCGGGCTGCTCAACGACCTGCTGCTGCTGGCCCACCTGGACGGTCCCCGTGCCGCGACGGACTCGTGGGGCCGGGTGGGTCTGGGCGGGCTGGCCCGTACGGTGGTGGGTCTGGTCACGCCGCAGGTGACGACCGCCGGCCACGCCGTGGCACTCGACCCGCTCCCGGACGGCGAGGTCTGGGTGGACGGCGACGCCACCCAGCTGCAGCACGCCCTCATCAACCTGGTCACCAACGCGGTGAAGTTCTCCCTCGAGGCGGGCACGATCAGGTTGCGGGTGGCGGTGGAGGACGCACAGGCCCTACTGGAGGTGATCGACAATGGCGTGGGGATCGATCCCGAGGATCTGCCGCGGCTGGTCGACCGTTTCTACCGCACCTCGGCGGCGCGGGGGGCGCAGATCCAGGGGGCCGGGATCGGACTGTCCGTCGTCCATGCGGTCGCCGAGCGGCATGAGGGCCACCTGGAGGTGTCCTCGCGACCCGGTGAGGGGACGGTCGCCCGGCTGCGCCTACCCCTGGTGACGGCCCCGGCGCAGGACCCGGCCCCGACCCGGGACGGGGCGCCGGGGTAGCCGGTGCTCACCCGTCAAGCGGCCACGTTCGCGAACCGATGAATTCGGGGTGAGCGCGCCCGGCAGAACCGTTCAAGCCGGCCAGGCGCTCGGACGGCTGACCGCCTTCAGCGTGGGGTACGCCCTGCTGCAGCTGTTCGGGGGGCCGTTGGCCTTCCCGGCCGCATCCCATCTTGCGTCGTGGCCGTCCTCCGGTCTGGCGCTCGCGATCCTGGGCCGGGTGAGCCTCCGCTGGTGGCCCGCCTATCTGGCCGTGCAGGCGGGGGTGGACATCGCCATCGGTCACAGTCGCCACCTGGATGTGACCCTCGTCCTCGGCTACGCCGTGGCCGGGGGGTTGCAGACCTGGTTGGGGGCGCTGCTCCTGCGCCGACTGGTCGGACACCGGATGCCCACCGGGTCACCGGGCTGGGTTCTGCGCGGCCTGATCCCGATCGCCCTGGTCTCCTCGGCCGTGGGCGCCGGGGTGGTCGCCGTCGTCGCCGCTGCCCACCGGCACAGCGCGGCCGTCCTCGTCGCCACCTGGTGGCCGACCGCGAGCAGCGCGGCGTTCGGAACGGTGATGCTGGTACCGGCCGTCGAGGCCGTCCGCGCGTGGGCGGTCCGGCGCCGGGTCCCCACCCGTGTCGAGGCGATCGAGGGAAGCCTCGTCGTGTCGGCGCAGGTGCTGTTGCTCATCGGGGCCCTGGGACCGCTGGGCGGCAAGACGCCGGTACAGCACGCGTTCATGCTGTTGCCGCCGGTGTTCTGGGCCGTGGTCCGCCTCGGTCCCCGGTGGACGGCGGTCCACCTGCTCGGTCTCAACACCGCCGTGGTCGCCGCCACGGCCCTGGGACGGGGGCCGTTCGCCGCCGCCCTCGTGGTGAGCGAGCAGATGGCCGAGGTCCAGGTCTTCGGCGCGTCCAGCATCGTGGTCTGCCTGGTGATGGCGGAGATCGTGGACCAGCGGGAGCGGGCCGAGAGCGGGGCGCAGTCCAGGGCGCAGGCGCTCGAGAACGCCGTCGAGGGCATCGCCTTCCTGTCGCCCGAGGGCATCGTCCTCCGGGTCAACGCGGCCTACGCTGCGCTCCTGGGCACCCAGCCGCAGGAGCTGCTGGGCAGCACCTGGCTCGACACCATGCACCCGGCCGACCGGGGGTCCGCCGAGAGGCTGCTCGTGGACCCGTCCACCGGACGCACCGGCCTGACGCTGCGCGGACGGCGTCGGGACGGCACCATCGTCCGGCACCACGTCACCGCGATCGCCGAACGCGACGAGCTGGGACGAGTGTCCGGGGTGCACTGCTTCGCGCGCGACGTGACCGTGCGGAACGCCACCGTCGACCCCCTCGAACAGCTCTTCCGGCTCTCGCCCCAACTGCTGTGTCTGCTCGACACGCAGGGCAGGTTCCGCCGGCTCAACCCGGCCTGGACGCTGAACCTGGGCCACCCGCTGGAGGACCTGCTGGGGACCCACATCGTGGAGTTGGCGCATCCCGACGATCTGCAGTCCACCCTGTTCGAGGTGAACCGGATTCTGGCCGGCGCCGAGTCCGCCAGCTTCCAGAACCGGTTCCGGGCCGCCGACGGCACCTACCGCTGGCTGCACTGGAACCTCGCGGTGGACGCCGAGCGATCGGTCGTCTACGCGGTCGCCCACGACATGACCGCGACCAAGATCACCGAGCACACCCTGGCCCACGCCCGCGATCAGGCCCTGGAGGCCTCGCGGCTCAAGTCTCAGTTCCTGGCCACCATGAGCCACGAGATCCGCACTCCGATGAACGGCGTCATCGGGTTGTCGGATCTGCTCGACCAGACTGTGCTGAACGGCGAGCAGCGGGGCTATGTCGACGGCATTCGGACCGCGGGCACGGCGCTGCTCGGCGTCATCAACGACATCCTCGACTTCTCCAAGATCGAGTCCGGCCGGTTCGTGCTGGAGGAGATCGATTTCGACATCGCCGGAGTGGTCCAGGACGTCGTCGGGCTGGCCGGTCAGTCCGCCCGGGCCAAGGGGCTCGCCGTGGAGGTCGACATCGATCCCGACCTGCCGACCGATCTGCGGGGCGACCCGGCCCGGATCCGGCAGGTGGTGCTCAACCTGGTCAGCAACGCCATCAAGTTCACCGCCGAGGGTGGGGTGACGATCCGGCTGGATCTGGTGGAGCCGGATGAGGCGGGTCTGCCCGCCGTGCTGTCCCCGGACGACGGCAGCGAACCGCCCCTGGCCGTCCGGCTGGAGGTCCGCGACACCGGCGTGGGCATGGACGCCGACACGATCGCCAAGTTGTTCGAGCCGTTCACCCAGGCCGACGCCTCGACGACCCGGATGTACGGCGGCACGGGTCTCGGCCTGGCCGTCAGCCGGCAGTTGATCGAGGCCATGGGCGGGTGGATCTCGGTGCAGAGCGAGCGTGGCTTCGGGGCCGCCTTCCGGGCGACCGTACCGTTGGCACGGGCCGTGGGAGGTGATGACGCCGACGGCAGCGAGCCCCTCCGGCCGCGGGTCCTGGTCGTGGACGACGACGAGGCCGAAAGCAAGTTGCTCGCCGATCAGTTGCGTGCGGGGGGGTTCCGGGTCGCGACCGCCCCCGACCTGCCGTCGACCCTCGGGCTGTTGCGCGAGCAGTCCTCACGGGGCAGGCCCTTCAGGGTGGTGGTGCTCGCCAAGGCGCCGACGGAGGCGGGGACGGACGCCGACCGAGCGGCGGTGCTGGACCTGGCAGACGAGTTGGCCACTCATCCCGGAAGCCCCGCCGTGCCCGTCGTCCTGATCGGCGACGGCGCGACGATCGCGCCCGGCCGGGCGCACCAGTCCCGGGTCCACGCCACGGTGCCGCGTCCGCCGCTGGCCGCCGAGCTGCAGCAGGCGGTGCGTGGGGCCGTCGAGGCCGCCGCGTCGGACTCGTCCGTGGACATCGAACGCGGCCGGATCCTGCTGGTCGAGGACAACGACATCAACCAGGCGGTGGCCGTGGGCGTGCTGAATCGGCTCGGGTACACCGTCGACGTGGCCGAGGACGGCGTCGAGGCGCTGGAGATGGTCGGCGCCTGGCCCTACCAGGCGATCCTGATGGACTGCCAGATGCCGCGCATGGACGGCTACACCGCGACCGCCGAGCTGCGGGCCCGCCCCGACCTGGCCCATATCCCGATCATCGCGATGACGGCCAACGCCATGAAGGAGGACCGCGACCGGTGTCTGCAGGCCGGCATGGACGACTACATGTCCAAGCCGATCCGGGCCGCCGACCTGGACGCGACCCTGCTGCGGTGGATCGGGGTCGACCGGCGGAGCCCGAACGCCGGTCCGGACGCCGGCCCGGACTCAGGCCCGGACGCCGGCCCGAACGCCGGGTCAGGCGTTCCCGCGCCGCGCCGGTCCCCGGTCGAGGAGCGGCTGGTCGAACTGTCCGGCGATCGGTCGCCGGAGGAGGTCGAGCTGGTGCGCTCGATCGCCCTGTCGTTCCTGGGCCGGGTGCCCGACCTGCTGTCCCGGCTGGACGAGGCCCTGACCGGGGCGGACGCCGAGGACGGTCACCGCCTGGCCCACAGCCTCAAGGGTGCCGCCGCGAACATGGGTGCCGACGCGGTCGCGTCGGTGTGTCAGCAGATCGAGGACCTCGCCGAGCAGGGACGCCACCGGGATGCGCTGGAGCATCGCGCGGAGCTCACCGAGCTGCTCGCCCAGACCTGCGACGAGATCGGCCGCTACCTCGCGGAGTCGACCCCGGCCCCCTGATGCGTCAGCCGCCGGGCCATGGCGCCCTCCACCCGGGTGAGCAGCTCCTGGCCCAGGAAGGGCTTGACGACGTAGTCGTCGGCGCCGCAGGAGTAGCCCCACTCGATGTCGGTCTCCCGGTCCCGCGCGGTCACCATGATGACCGCCGTGGTGGCCAGGTCCGGGTTCTCCCGCAGGGCCCGGCACACCTCGATCCCGGAGCGCTGGGGCAGCAGCCAGTCCAGCAGGGCGATGTCGGGCCGCAGCTTGGTCGCGGCGGCCAGCGCCGCCTCACCGTCCGATTCGGTCCAGACGTCGTACCCAGCCCGGGTCAGGATCGTGAGCATCAGCGTGCGCAGGTCCGGATCGTCGTCGACGACGAGGGCGGTGGGCATTGCGGCTCCTCGGGTTGCGGTGGCCTTGGCGCTGTACATCCGCCGATGGTTTGGTATCGGCCTTCGCGCCGCCTGCGATGAGCCCGGGGTCGGCGAACCCCCCGCCCAGGCGATCTCGAGGGGGGCATCGTCACCGTGCGGTGAATCCGGATCGGGGCGATCGGGATATCACGGGCGAATCCCTCGCTGACGGTGACGGTGCGCAGCCCGGGGGCCGTCACCGCGGCCATGTGGGAGGCGAACCGGAATGGCGCGGGGCTGGATGTCGCCGGGTCGTCGCCCGCGGATGTCTCGTAGGGTTGGGGCGGCTGACCGGCTCGGCAGGCGGTCTGTCCACAGGGTCGGCGACAAGGACGGTTGCGAGTGGCTGAGAAGTGGCGGCGATGCGACAAGTGCCGCAAGGTCAGACCGATCGAGGACTTCACGGGAGCCGAGCCGAGGTGCCAGAGCTGTCTGGCTCCGACGGCCGGCACCGGGCGGCCCAGGGCCCGCTCGTCCGCCGTGACCACTCGATCGGTTGCGGCCCCGGTGGGGACGGTGGACGTGATTGCCGGCCCACGGATGCGTGATCTGCGGGGGCGCGGCGACCCGGAGGTGCGGGCCCGCCGGGCCAGGGCGCGCGCCCTGGACCGCCTGGCCGAGCGCTACTCCGAGGACTTCGAGCTGCTGCTGCGCGAGGAACGGCGCTCCGAGGGGCTGTGACCCCCGGGGGTGACGGGGGTCGGTCTGCCGGCACCCGATCGCCCTCGCTCGCGGAGCCCGGCGTCGACCCGCGCGTCGGTGGGCCCGGCGCCTGCCACGCCAGGGCCGCCGGCCTGGAGGACTTCGGTCGCCACGACGAGCGGGACCGCCGCTCGACCCTGGCGCTCAGGGACGGCTGGAACAGGTGCGGGAGGGCGCGGGTGGATCGGCCGTTTTCGGGCGTCCTGCTCCGTCCGCGCTCGGTCCAGGTGGTGTGTCTCACCATCCGGGGTGATCCGGTCGGCAGGTGCCCGCGTTACCGTCCATGTCATGGCCAGGTCCAGCGCCAGGTCCGACACCGAGCTGCAGGCGGCGGAAGTACGTCGGCGGATCGCCGCCGCGGGTCGGGAGTTGTTCAGCGCGCAGGGCTACGAGAAGACCACGGTGGAGGCGATCGCCGAGCGGGCCGGAGTGGCCCGGCGCACCTTCTTCCGGCACTTCCGGGCCAAGGACGACGTGGTGTTCCCCGATCACGACCGGATCGCGCAGGCGGTGGCGGCCCATCTCGAGGCGCTGGACGACGTGGAGCCCCTGCGGGCGGTGTGCAGCGGTGCCCGGCTGGTGTTCCGCAGCTATGTCGATGACCCTGAGGTGTCGATCCAGCGCTACCAGCTCACGCGCACGGTGCCCGCGCTACGGGATCGGGAGATCGCGTGGGTCTCGCAGTACAACCGGTTGTTCGGCGGCTACCTGCGCAGGCGCATGCCCGCGGGGCCCGACGGCGCCCTGGCCGCCGAGATCACGGCCGCAGGCGTGGTCGCGGCACACAACTACGTGTTGCGGGGTTGGCTGCGGCGAGGCGGTTGCGGAGAGCCGTTCGTGGCGCTGGAGGCCGCCTTCGACCGGGTGATCGCCCAGTTCGGGCCGACCCCCGAGACCGGGATGACGACCACGCCCTCGGATCAGAGCAACGTTGTTGTGGCGGTGTTCCGGGTGGGGGATCGGCTCGACGACGTGATGCAGCGGATCTCTCGATCGCTGTGACCCCGGTCGGGGTGCGCTTGGTCACAGGCTCGCCCCATAGGACCCTTGCACCGGGGCATTCAGTGTCGTATGAATGGCACTGAGTGCCAAGTGTAAGCGGGTCTCGACGGGGAGATCCGAACGGGCACAGAGCGGAGGACGCACTCGTGACGGCCCTGACTCTTGCGAAGCGAACGGCTGGTTCCGAGCACACCGATCTGTTCGTCGTGGCCACCCACAAGGTCCGCGACCGCTCCGGTTCCGGCCCCAGCCCCTGGGTGCCGTACGGCACCGAACACGCGTGGCAGCCGGGGACCCGGCGCACGCTGTGTGGCGAGTACATCGGAGGTTGGACGGTCTTCTGGGAACGCCGGTTCTCGGCGCGCCCGTCGGCCGCCTGCCCGGCCTGCGTCGAGATGACCCTGCCGGAGGACTCGCGCAACCGGCTGGACCGGATCCACCACTCCGCGGTGTCCTGATCGGAGCCCCACCCCGTCGACACGCGGCCCCGTGGCGCACGGATCTGGGTATCGCGGTCACGGTGGTCGCCTGGATCGGCCTCGTGCTGGTCCTCGACGCCGTGCCGCTGGCTCCCGCGGGGGCGGAGGCGGTTCGGCAGGTGTTGCTGGGACTCGCCACCTGGGTCGTCCTGGTGACGATCCTGGCCGGCCAGTCGGCGTTGGTGCGCGCCCAGACGGCGGTCGTCGTCGTGCTGGCGACGCTGGTCGAGTATACGTTCTCGCCGCTGCTCGAGGCCTATGTGTACCGGATCGGCACGGTGCCCCTCTTCGTTCCTCCGGGCCACGGCCTGGTGTACCTGGCGGCCATGGCGATATCGCGGCTGCCCGCCGTCCGCCATCGGGCCCGGCTGGTCGTCGCGGCCACCGTCGTGGTCGGCGGCGGCTGGGCGGTGGCGGGACTCCTCGGCCCGCGGCACGACGTCCTGGGGGCCTTCTGGTTCGCCTGTCTGGCGGCCTTCCTGCGCTGGGGCCGCAGCCGGCTGCTCTACGTCGGCGCCTTCGTCGTGGTGGGTCTGCTGGAACTGGCCGGCACCGCCCTGGGGACCTGGGCCTGGGCCGAGGTCGACCCGGTCCTCGGAGTCGTCGGCCAGGGCAACCCGCCCTCCGGCGCCGCCGGGGGGTATGGCTGGTTTGATCTCTACGCGTTGCTGCTGGCCCCGCGGCTGCTCGGCATCAGCAGCGTGCGGACCCGCTCGTGGAGGAGTCCGTTGGTGGCCAGGGCGCTGCCGCCGGCGCAGCCGTCCTCACCGTCCAGGGAGGAGAACCGCCCGCCGGCCT
>CAYYCE010000022.1:0-3634 GCA_964469635.1 uncultured Kineosporiaceae bacterium | reverse complement strand
GACGACGGGGACCAGCGCGGCCATGTCGTACAGCGCGAGTTCCGGTTCGCAGGCGACGTCGACCGCGCCCTCGGCCACCAGCATGTACGACCAGAAGTCACCGTAGGCCCGGCTGCGCCACACCGACCGGGTCAGCGCCCGGAACCCCTCACCGCGGCCGTGGTCCTCCCACGCCTCGTAGGAGGAGTAGGACAGCGAGGCGTTCCCTAGATCGGCGACCCGGGAGACCTCGAGCCGACGGGCCGAGGACAGGCTCCGCCCGGTCCAGGCGCCGGTGCCCTGGGCCGCCCACCACCGGCGGCCCAGCGCCGGGGCCGAGACCACGCCGACCACGACCTCGTCATCGATCATCAGCCCGATCAGGGTGGCCCACACCGGCACTCCGCGGACGAAGTTCTTGGTGCCGTCGATCGGGTCGAGGATCCAGCGGCGGCTGCCGTGGCCGGTGACGCCGAACTCCTCGCCGAGGACGGCGTCCCGGGACCGGCTGCGCCTGAGGTGGCCGCGGATGATCTCCTCGGCGGCCCGATCGGCGTCGCTCACCGGGGTGAGGTCGGGCTTGGTCTCCACCTGGAGGTCGACCGCCTGGAACCGGGACGTGGTGTGCGCGTCGACCATGTCCGCGATCACCAGGGCGAGTCGCAGATCGTCGTCGTAGCCGGCCACGGAGCTCCTTCGCTGATCGGTGGCTCCTTCGCAGGTGGGTGCCCGGCCCGACGCTACCGCGACCGAACCCCCCGGGAGCGCCGAACGCCGGCCGTCCTCGCTCGTGGCGCCGTCGGCGGTTCCCGACAGGCCCTGACAGGTCACTGGACTACGTTGTCCGCCAGCATCGTCGCGGCCGTCGTCGGGCCGCTCACCCAGAGAGGGATCCTCGTGTTCGACACCGTGACCGGACTGCCACTCCACGCCCTGACGGTCCACGCCGTCGTGGTCCTGCTCCCGCTGGCCGCGCTGGCGACCATCGCCGTGGCCGTCCGACCTCCGTGGCGCCGCCACAGCCTCCCGGTGGTCGTTCTGGACGCGGTGATGGCGGCGGTGACCTTCGTGGCCGCCCAGTCGGGTGAGGCGCTGGAGGGCCGGGTTCGCCAGATCAGCGAGCCGGCGGGTCTGCACGATCACACCCAATGGGGGCAGGGCCTGTCCATCCTCTCGTTCGCCCTGTTCCTCGGCTCGGTGATCATGCACTTCGGGCGCCGCTGGCCTCGGTTCGCCCCCGTGGTGGCCGCCGGCGCCGTCATCGGCGGGCTGCTGATCCTCGGTGTCACCCTCTACGTCGGCCACACGGGCGCCTCGCTGGTGTGGCGCGACGTCATCGCCAACACCGTGCCCGGCCACGGCGAGGGCTGATCGCGCGGGTCAGGTCGCCTCGGGCTCCATCTCGATGGCTCCGCAGGGGCACTCGTGCATGCACAGGCTGCAACCTTTGCAATAGTCGAGGTTGAACTCGTAGGTGCCGTTCTCGCTCAGCTTCGTGACCGCGTTGTCGGGGCACACCCCGTAGCAGTTGTCACAGCCGAAGCAGTTGCCGCAGGACATGCACCGCCGGGCCTCGAACAGCGCGCTGCCGGCGTCGAGCCCGCCCACGACCTCGTCGAACGTCTGGCGCCGGCGAGCCTGGTCGAGCGTCGGCCGCACCGTCTTGGGGGCGTCGGAGTAGTACCAGGCGTTGAGTCGCTCCAGCGTGGCCAGTGGTTTGCGCGGTCCCGTCACGTACCTGGTGCCCCGCAGATAGGCGTCGATGTGCCGGGCGGCCTTCTTGCCGTGCCCGATGGCCACGGTCACGGTGCGTTCCGAGGGCACCATGTCCCCGCCTGCGAAGACGCCCGGGACGTCGGTCCTCATGTCGGGGTCGACCTGGACGACGCCGCCCTCGACCCGCAGCCCGGGCATGTTGTCCAGCAGGCTCAGGTCTACGTCCTGGCCCAGGGCGAGCACCAAGGTGTCCGCCTCGAGTTCCTCGGTCTCACCGGTGGGCTGGGGGAAGCCGGTCTCGTCGAGTTCCATCCTCTCGACGACCAGCCTGCCCTCCTCGGCCCGCTTCACCGTGGACAGCCAACGCATCATGACGCCCTCGTCGAGGGCCTCCTCGACCTCGATGTCGTGCGCCGGCATCCGGTCCCGGGTGCGCCGGTAGACCACGATCGCATCGGTGGCGCCGAGCCGCTTGGCGGTGCGGGCGGCGTCCAGGGCGGTGTTGCCCCCGCCGTAGATCACCACGCGCCGTCCCAGGTAGGGCTTGTCCTCGCCCTCCATCGAGCGCAGCAGGCTGACGGCGTCCATGATGTGCGCGCTCTCGCCGGCCGGGATGTAGGCCCGCTTGCCGATGTGGGCGCCGACGGCCAGGAACGCCGCGTCGAAGCCGCCCTCGGTCATGGCGGCCTGCAGATCCTCGACCTTGCTGTCGAGCTTCAGCACCACGCCCGTGTCCACGATCCTGGCCACCTCGGCCTCGAGCACCTCGCGTGGCAACCGGTACTTGGGGATGCCGAACCGCATCATGCCGCCCGCCAGCGGACCCGCCTCACGGATCTCGACCTCGTGGCCCATCCGGCGCAGCTGATAGGCCGCGCTCAGACCCGAGGGGCCGGCGCCGACGACCAGCACCTTCTTGCCGCTCAGCGCGGTGGGGGGTTCGATCCGCCAGCCGCGCTCGATCGCCAGGTCGCCCAGGAACCGCTCCACGCCGTTGATCCCGACGGCCTCGTCGACCTGCGCCCGGTTGCAGGAGGTCTCACACGGGTGGTAGCAGACCCGGCCCATCACCGCGGGCATCGGGTTGTCCTGCATGATCTGTCGCCAGGCGGCCTCGTAACCGTTGCCCCCCTTGGCGTCGTTGGGGTTGTCCGAGACGTCCCCCGACTCGGCGGCGTAGAGCCACTGCTGGATGTTCTCCCCGGCCGGGCAGGCGTCGTTGCACGGCGGCATCCGGTTCACGTACACCGGACGTTCGGTGCGCCAGGACCCGGTGTGGTTGGCCAGGCTGGAGCCGATGTCCAGGGTGATGGCGAAGGGCTTTTCCATCAGTCAGTTCTCCCCGTTCTCGTCGTCCAGGAGCCCGTAGCGGGCGATGTTGCGATCGGCCTGCGCCTGCAACCGAGCGATCACGTCGTCGCGGCGTTCGGGGGAGAACAGGTGGGCGTACCGCTTCTGCATCCGCAGGTAGTCCTCCACCGCTACCCTCCGGCGGATCGTGCTCACGCCCGTGACCTCGCCGGCCTCGGCCTCATACACCGGGAACAGTCCGCTCTGGGTCGCCGCGCGGGCGACCTGGACGGTCAGCCCGGAGGCGCTGCCCCAGCCCAGCGGGCAGGGCACCAGGACGTGGATGTACCGCGCCCCGTGGATGCCCATCGCCTTGGTGACCTTGTACTCCAGGTCCCGCAGATCGGCGACGGTGGCGGTGGCGACGTAGGGGATGTCGTGAGCCATGGCGATCCGGGGCACGTTCTTGCCCTGACCGAACGGGGCTCCGGGTTCAGGCCCAACCGCCTGGGTGGTCATGGTGCGCGCCGCGGGCGGGGTGGCCCCGCTGCGCTGCACCCCGGTGTTCATGTAGGCCTCGTTGTCGTAGCAGATGTAGAGCACGTCGTCGTTGCGCTCGAACATCCCCGAGAGGCAGCCGAAGCCGATG
>CAYYCE010000021.1:14090-14685 GCA_964469635.1 uncultured Kineosporiaceae bacterium | reverse complement strand
TCGTGCGGCTCCCGCCGGACGTCCCGCTCCGACGCGCGGCGCTCGTCGAGCCCACCGCGGTCGCCGTCCACGACGTCCGCCGGGCGGCAGTGCGGCCGGGGGAGTCCGTGGTCGTCGTCGGTGGCGGCCCGATCGGGCTCCTCGTCGCCTGCGTCGCGCGCACCGACGGTGCCCGGGTGCTGCTCGTCGAGGTCGACGAGAACCGTCGGGACCTCGCGCAGCGACTCGGGTTCGAGGTGCTCGACCCGGCGGCCGACCCGGTGGCCGAGCATGTCGAGGGCTGGACGGACGGCGCCGGCGCCGACGTCGCGTTCGAGGTGTCCGGCGCGCAGGGCGGGCTGGACGGCGCCCTGGCCTCGCTCGGCGTCCGGGGCCGGCTCGTCGTCGTCGCCATTCACCCCGAGAAGCGCTCGGTCGACCTGTTCCGGACGTTCTGGCGGGAGCTGACCGTGCTCGGTGCGCGGGTCTACCAGCGACCGGACTTCGAGCGAGCCGTCGAACTGGTCGCCGCGCAGTCGGTGCCGGTCGGCGAGCTGATCTCCCGGGTCGTGCCCCTGGAGTCGGCCGGGACGGCGTTCGGCAGCCTCGAGTCGGG
>CAYYCE010000021.1:0-14080 GCA_964469635.1 uncultured Kineosporiaceae bacterium | reverse complement strand
ACGGCCGAGGTGGCGAGCGCGACCCTGGTGTTTCTCGAGTCGGGCCGGGAGATCAAGGTGCTCGTGAAGTGCGGCTCCGATGTCTGAGCAGGACGCGCCGGCGGCCGGGCCCGCGACGGCGCCGCTCTTCGACCTCACCGGCCGGCTGGCCGTCGTCACCGGTGCCCGCCGCGGCATCGGGGCCTCGATGGCGGTCGCGCTCGCCGCGGCCGGGGCGGACGTCGTCGGCGTCTCGGCGCACCTGGAGGCCGACGGCGGCGACGTCCGGCGCGCCGTCGAGAGCACCGGACGATCGTTCACCGGCCACCGGGTCGACCTGGCGGACCGGGACGCGGTCGCACGGTTCGCCGAGACCCTTTGCGCCGCAGAGCGTCCGGTGGACATCCTGGTGAACAACGCGGGCACCATCGAGCGTGCGCCCGCGGTCGAGCACACCGACGAGATGTGGGACCGCGTCCTCGAGGTGGACCTCACCGGCCAGTTCGTGCTGACCAGGCGGATCGGGCGCGAGATGCTCCGGCGTCGCAGCGGCAAGGTCGTGTTCACCGCCTCGCTCCTGAGCTTCCAGGGCGGGATCAACGTCGCCGCATACACCGCCGCGAAGTCCGCCGTCGCCGGGCTGACGAAGGCGCTGGCGAACGAGTGGGCTCCCAGCGGGGTGAACGTCAACGCCATCGCCCCCGGGTACATCGCGACCGACAACACCCGTGCCCTGCGTGAGGACGGGAACCGCCACCGCGCGATCCTGGACCGGATCCCGGCCGGCCGCTGGGGAGAGCCCGAGGACATCGCCGGCGTCACCGTCTTCCTCGCCTCGCGGGCCTCCGACTACGTCAACGGCGTCGTGATCCCCGTGGACGGTGGCTGGCTCGGGAGATGAGCCCGCTGCGGGCCCTGCCACGGCGCGTGCGGCACCCCGGCTCCATGGGCACTCCTTCCGGCGTCGACCGCCCGCGTCCACCGGTGGGCCGTCCAGGCCCCGTCGTACCCGGGGATCCCCCGGCCGGCAACCCGGCCTCCTGAGGGTGCCACGGGGAGTTCGGCGTTCATGGCTGCGCTGATCCTCACCGCCCGTTGGTCGAGATGATGCTCTGCACCACGGTGAAGGCGGGTTTCGGAGAGTAGTCGTCACGCAGGATGCCGAAGCGCGCGAACCAGGTCGCGGTGGTGAGTCCGTCGCGCAGGCCGAACCACTCGTAGGCGGTGACGCCTACATCGCTGTCCAGAACCGCGTCGGCAACGGCGGCCAGGACCTGTGCCTGGACGTCCTCGGTGCGCCGTTCATCGGTGGGCCATCCGGTTTCGGTGAGGTGGATCGGCGTCGTGCCGGGGATCCCGGATTCAGCGGTCACGTTCCGGAAACGGTCGAGCAGGTAGCGGACGGCCCCGGCGAGCCGGTCGTGGGGTATTGGTGTGAACACGTCGGGGAAGGCGTCCAGGCCGATGTAGTCGAGGCGTTCGGCGAGTGCGGGGCCGAGGGATGCGGTGAGCTTTCGCCAGAAGCCCAGGTCGGCCATGCCTGCGGAGTTGACGCCTATCTCGACGTCCACCTCGGTCCGATCGCGCTCGTCGAGCGCGGCCGCGACACCTGCGGCGACGGCCTCGAAACAGCCCGGGCTGCCGCCGTCGAGCGGGGCGGACATGTTCAGCTCCTCACCCACCTGGACCTTCCCCCCGCCCCACGCGGCGACGTCGCGCACTGCCTGCCGCACGAACTCGGCGAACCCCTCCGGGTCTGCTCGTCGGCTCTGGTAGCACGTCACGAGGTCGATCAGGCGGCCTTCACCGGCATACGGCTCCGGCCGCACCGGTGAGGCCACCGCGCCGGCGTGCGGGATGGCTCCGCGCCCGAAGTGGCGGTAGGCACGCACGAAGAAGGGCCGAGACCCACCGCCCTGCAACGCTCGTAAGGCTGCCAGAGTCCGGGCCGGCTCCTCTGGTGGGCAGGCCAAGGGCTGCAGCTCGACGAGGTCGGCGGCGACGACGCCGGGCCATACTCCGAAGATCACAGGCACCTCCAATTAGCCGTATACGGGCACCGTACACGGCTAGTCGTATACGGCCAACCCGGTAGACTCGGCCCGTGCCGAAGAACGCCCTCGACAACCCCCTGGTCCTGCCGATCCTCGGCCTGCTCGTCGAGCGACCCCGACACCCCTACGCCGTCTTCGCCGAGCTGCGGCGCCGCTACCCCTACCTCAAGGTCCGCAACAGCACCGTGTACACGCTGCTGCACACCCTGGGAACCGCCGGCTGGATCGAGCCTTCCGAGGGCGAGGACCGGGACGCGGTGACGACCACCACGGCCGGCGCCGCCGCACTCGCCCACCAGGTGCAGACACAGCTCGACGCCGGCGACCTCGCCGGCGGGCCGATGTTCCTGGCCGCGCTGGCCTACCTCGCGATCCTCCCGCCCCCGCAGGCCGCCCACCTGCTCAGAACCCGTGCCGACCACCTCGACGCAGAACGCGAGCGCCTCCAGGAGTCGATGGACTCCGCCCAGACGCTCGAAATCCACATGATCGAGGTCAGATACCTGCTCGAAAGACTCACCCATGACACCGTCTGGCTCCGGAACACCGCCGAACGGATCGACACGTCAAGCCTCACATGGCCCTGAAGCCCACCCCAAACGCACTGCCACCGGCAGCATGTGGATGAGATCGTCAACGCCGGGCCTCATCCCGACAGGGAGGGAGCACCAAGTCTTGCCCGCCGCTGGAGGTGACCATCGAGAAGCGTGACAGCGCGCCCGGCGCGGCAGAAGAGGGCGTACCCGATGGTCCCGGTTGGTGATCAGCTACCGTGCCGGAGCGAAGCGTTCGGCCATGCTGGTGGCGCTCGGCGCGGTCCTCGGGTGGGGCGAGTGGGAGAACTGGCGCGCCTCACGACAGCTCTGGTCAACACGGCATTCCGGGTCGCGATCGCGCCCAGGCGCCGACGAAAGGGATCCCGTGCGAATCGGAAGGTCGACCGGATACCCATCCCTGTGATCAACAAGGCAAAGGTGCTGGTCAAGGCTTGATCAAATATGACCAGGGGCGGCGTCGAACCGCCGACCTTCCGATTTTCAGCCCGTCCGTCGTGCGCGACCGATTGTGGCGTTGACCTGTAAGAACGCGGACCGTTCGGGAACGAACGGTGCATCGTCGACCAGGGCGTCTGCGCGACTGGAACGTCGCAGCGTGCCCAGATGGGTTCGTGAGGTCGAAGCGGGTCGAGCGGTTCCTCGCCGAGCGCCGTCAGCAGGCCTGATGCGGCTGACGCCGGAGTACGGTCAGACCCCGGTCGGCGAGGACGAGTTGGCGGCCTTGGTGCCGACGGTGCGGGACCTGCTCGGTGAGCCGGTCAGCAAGGTCGCCATCTACGACCTTGAGCAAGCCGCGCAGGAAGAAGTGGCCGAGCGGCTTCTCGCGGCAGTTCTTGACGGCGTGGTGGATCTCGACGAGTTACTCAGCGATCATTTCGTTCGGGACGTCCACCGCCAGTTGTAACGGCGACGTGTGGGTCTGGGCCGGGGTGTTCCGCGCTCGAGAGGTGAACATCGGCGTTGCGCCGGAGCAGATCGCAGTCGAGTTGCGCACGTCGCTGGAGTCGATCCGATACCGGTGGCAGCACACCCGCGATTGGACAGCCCGCCAGCTCGGAGTCGTCGCGCATGCGGAGACGAAACTCCAGTCCGCTAGGCTAACTTGATGGACGGCGGTTTCGTCGCCGCCGCACTGGGGCGGCGGGACGGCGGGTCAGCCGACGGCGTGCACCTGATGTGGACCGCGCCGCCGGGGAGCGCTGCGGCCCTGGACGGCTGGCGGATCCAGCGCCGCGATGCCACCGGGCGCCCGAAGGTCACCTGCCGGGAACTGACCGACACCGAACTCGCTGTGCTGCACCGGGTCCTGCGGCTCTCGCTCGACATCGCCGACATCGCGGTCCGCCAAGTCTCGCACCCGGATGCCGGGGTGACGGATCTGGCCAGCACGCAGCCCCCCGCCCGGCCGATCGCCTACCGGATCCGGCTGCCGGAGCCGCACCGGGTGGTCGAGATCCACGCCGGGGTCGCGCAGGCCCAGGTGATTGCCCTGCGCGACGGCAAGGCCGTGGCCATGCGTGTGCTCGCGGATCCGTCCGGCACGCAGCACGCACGGTTCGACGAACTCGGCACCGACGAAGTGCAGATCTACACCACGGCACCGGTGAGCGCACTGACCCTGTGCCTCGACGTCTCGCCCGACCCGGAGAAGGAGGAGGCCGAATGGGCGCAGGCCAAGGTGCTGGCCGATCACCTGCAGATCCCGATCCGCGAACTCGATCCGGCGCTCGCGACCCGATCCGACGAGCGAGCATCGGCCAAGAGCCGGCTGCTGCCGGGCGAGGTGATCGACGAGGACGTCTTCGACAGCGTCGCTGACCTGCTCAGCGCCGCGGCGAAGACCGGCGATCCGCTCCGGGCGACCACGATCACCGCCGAGGAGCCCGGCGACCCGTTCATCGAACTGGGCTCCTGGTCGTACGCACTGGCCCTGCTGGTCGATCCGGCCTGGCGGCGCATGCTGGGCTTCGGCCTGCTCGACCCGGGGGCCGGCCTGACTCCGGGAAACGCCTACGACTACCGGATCACCGGCCGGTTCCCTCGCCACGAGTTCCAGCAGAGCGTGCACGGGTTCCATATCGTGCCGCGCGGCACCACGTTGCCGGAGACCTTCAGCCTCGGCCCGGCTGGACTGACCACCCCGGTGCCGGTCGTGGTCGAGCTCGACCCCGCACCGGCGGGCGGTGACCTGACCGCGACCGGGCGCAAAGGCCTTGCCCTGCAGGGTGATCCGTGCCTGACGTTGTCGTTGCCGTGGCCGGTGCGACGGGTCACGGTGGACCTGGGCGGGCAGAACTCATTGGAGTGGCGCGCCGAGACCTCACCGTTCCTCCCCGGCTTCCCCTCGTCGGCCTTCGGTGGCCCGTTGCCGGCCCCGGGGCGGTTCACCATCGAGACCTCGGATCCGGTGAGCACCATCGAACTGCGCGGCACCGGGTTCCTGCTGGCGGTCGGGCTGGACGACGATCCGCTGGCCGTCCCGGCCCCACCGGACGATGTCGTCATCCGCAGTGTGGTGCTCAGTGGAGTGGTCTTCGAGGACACCCCGGCTCCGGTGGCGCCCGCTGCCCTGGACACGACGAGCCTGCAGGAGCCGGCCCTTCCCGGCGTCCCGGCGCAGCCGCCGCAACCCTTGGGTCTCCGGCTCAGCTGGGAGCCGCCACCTCCAGCCGGGACGCCACCCGGGGTGTCGATGCCGCCCGACCTGGGCGCCTTCCCGCCGTTCGACGCGCTGAACTTCGAGCTGGAGCACCGCCGCGCGGACACCGGCGACAGCTACGCCCCGCTCGACACCGTCGCGTTCGGATCGCGCGGCGGCCAGCGGGACGCCCCGCCGCTCATCCCGGGAATCGAGCTCGAGGACGCCTTCCCCGACCGTGCCCCGCCCCCGGTGCCCGTCGCGGCCGCCATGTCCCTGGACGACGCCCGCCCGGACGACCCGCCCGGCAGCGAGCACCAGTACCGGATCCGGGCCGTCGATGTGCTCGGTCGCCGGTCGGCGCCGGTCGAGGGCGTGGCGACCCGGCTCGAGAAACACCGCTCACCCCCGGTTCCCGCGAACGTCACGGCAAGTGTGCTGCAGCACGACGATCCCGATCTTGGCGCCGCCGACCGTGCACTGCTCGGGCTGAGCACCACCGCGATCGTGCTGGAGTGGGCCTGGACCAGCGCCGAGCGCGACCAGGACCCGCTCGCCATCGAGTTCCGGGTCTACTGGCAGCCGATCCCGCCCGACACGGTGACCGGTGCGGTGACCGGGCTCGGAGTGGTGACCGGGCCGCTGATCGAGGTCCCGGCCCGGTTCGACCAGCCGGTCACCGCCGATGCACTGCGTGGCAGCTGGTTGCCTCTCTCGGAGCAGTTCGAGGTGGCCGGCCATCCCGCCGCCGCTGCCGGGCAGGACGTCACCCTGCAGCTCGAACCGAGCCGCATCAACCCGTCACTGATGCCGGCCCCAGGCACCGTCGAGGTGCACCCGGTGCTGACCGGTGCCGAGCAGCGACCGGCCGCCTGGGCCGAGCGCGTCGCGGTGATTCCGATCACCGGCGACGACACCTATCAGCACATCGTCCGTGACGTCCTGGTCCTGGACGCCGGGCACCCCCGGGCGCACGTGTGGATCGGCGTCAGCACGGCCGACGACCAGAACTACGTGCCCGATGCCTTCCCCGGCGGCACCCGGCCCGGCAACGAGAGCGCTGTGGCACCGGCGCCGGTGCAGGCCCGTTACCGGGGCCGGCCCGAGTTCGTCGTCCCCTCGCCGCTCCCGGACGTCCCGGAACTGGTCACCGCCGAGCCCGCCGGTCCGACCGTCAGCGCCGCGGTCGAACTCGCCGCCCTGTTGCCCGCGGTCAGCGTGCCGCCGGGCCATCTCGTGCAACTCGAGCGGATCGCGCTCGGCTCGGTGATCGCCTGCCTGGGCACCGGCCCGGGAGACATGCTGCGGGTGGCGTTCCCGGACGGCGCGCAGGCCACCTACACGCTGCCCAACCCCGGTGATCACGCGGCTGCGCTGGCCCAGGTCCGCAGCGGCGTCCCGGCGAGCGTGGAGGGCCGGTTTCTGATGGACCTGCTGCTGCGCTTCCCGGACGGTATCGCCCCGCTGTGGAAGGTTGTTCTGCCGCAACCGGTTCCGTTCGGCACAGTGGCGGACGTACTGCCGCAGGACGCCGAGCGGCACGTGCATCGCATCCGGCTGGCCGATCCGGCCGGCCACCGGTCGGTCGGGGTCGCCGTCGTCCCCCAGATCGTCCGTGTCCCCTCGCTGCGCTCGCCCGGCCCGCCGCAGCTGCGGGTGCGATCCGGCCCCGGACCGGTGATCGAGGTGGAGGCCACCGTGCGCGATGCGTTCGACCTGGCCCACGTGGTGCTGTTCGCCGACGACCGCGACGGACTGGCCCCGGCGGACGACACCACCCGGATCGCCGCGCAGTTGCTGCGCCTGCCGAACCGGCGAGACCTCTATCCGGACGGCGGAATCCGGGTCCGGCTGGCCGACGGGTCGCTGCTCGGCCCGGCCGCGGTCCTGGACCGTGCGGCCGGATCCGCCGTCCCGCCCGATCGCGTCCTCACCGGCACGCTCGCCTCCGCGCCGCAGCGGCGGGTGGCCCTCTGGGGCGTCGCCCTGACCCGGGACGGCATCCCGTCGCGACTGGCCGGGCCGGTTGTCACGCTCACCGCCGGAGGTGCCTGATGGCCGGTCTGGTCCCGCCGATCGAACCGGCCGGCTGGTCGCTCGAGATCACGCCATCCGTCCTGGTTCCGGACGGGCTGCGCTACGCGGGACGGCGTCTGCCCGCGCTGCGAGCGACGCGCTCGGGGACCGCCGCCGTCCGGATGCCCGCCTTCGGGACCCTGTCCCGCGCCGGTGACGTGGTCCAGGTGGAGGTCAGCCCCTTCCGGCACCGCGAGGTGGTGACCGCACTCCCGGGCGGACTGCCCACCTTCTACCTCGTTCTGGATCCGGGGACGACGCTGGTCCCCTTCGACGACGGTGACGGGGCACGACCGGATGACCAGCTCGCGGTCACTGAGGGGGTCAGCATCCTGGTGGTGTCCCAGGACCGGCTGGCCCGCGATCCAGGCCTGTGGCTGCAGCGGTTGATCGACGCGCACGGCGGGTCGACGGAATGGGAGGCGCTGGCAGCGGCTCTCACCGCCGCCCGGCCGGATCCGGCTGAACCGCCGGTCATGCTGCTCGACCACGCCGGCGCTCCGCTCGCCGCTGGAGTGGTCGAGATCGGAGCCGGCGCCCGGACGCCGGTGGCCGCCACGCTCGACCCGGCCGACGGTGGCGACCTGCAGCGAACGGTCGCCCGGCTGCACGCCGCCGACCCCACGCAGATGCCGCTGGCCAGTGTGTTCGCCGCTGGCGCTCCGGTCACCCTGCGGCCCGCACTGCCGGACGGCGATCCAGGGCCCGACATCCAGCTCGCGACGGTGGAGGACGCCGGCCACGCCGCGCAGACCATCGAGGTAACGCCCGAGCACCGACACGTCATGGTGCTCGACCTGCAGCAGTGGTTCGCGCCGCAGTTCGCCGGCCCCAAGCTCGCGCGCTACACGCGCGGCAACCGGTTCACGCCGTTCGTGAACGGCACGCCCTACTTCTCCGACCTGTTCCACCGGGTGCAGGAGGCGGCCCGGGCCGGCTCGGGCGGGCTGCACCTGACCGGCGGCTGGCAGACCTTCCCCGACACCGAACTGGCGGCGCGCGAACCGGTTCCGCCGGACGGCATCGCCCTCCCGGTCACCGTGCAGGAGGCGGCGGAACTGCTCGCGGGCCACGGTGGCGCCACCCGGGTGCTGTCGCCCCAGTTCTTCCAGTTCGATTCCGGGACGGCGGTGGAGACGGCCGAGATCGTGGTGGTGAGCACGCTGATCGGGACGCTGCTGGGCCTGCAGCGGGTGGACGCCGTGCGGAGCGATGCCGGTGGCGCGGTGATCCTGGTCGCCCTGTTCGCGATCAACGGCATCGCGATCACCTGGATCATCGGCACCGACGGCCGTGCGCTGGAGCCGAACAAGGACGTCGTCGATCTGCTCAGCACGGTTCCCAGCACGGTGAGCCGGTTCTCGCCCCATCCGGCGACAGTCGAGGACAATCCGCTGAGCCCGCCACTGTCCGGCTTCCCTTTTGACTCGCTGATCAAGCTGGACCGCCATTTCGGCTTCTACCACACCAAGTTCGCCGTCGTCGCAGCCGGCGACGAGCGGTACGCCTACTGCGGGGGAATCGATCTCAACCCCAACCGGCTGGACGACGCCCGCCATCTGCTGCCGGGGCCGTACCACGACGTGCACACCCGGATCCAGGGCCCGGCCGCGCGGGACATCGAGCTGACGTTCGCCGAACGCTGGGAGCGGGACGGCGGCGGAACGGGTCTGGCCTTCGAACCGGCTCCGGCCGGAACGGCCGGCGATGGCACGGACGTCGTCCAGGTCGCCCGCACCTACTACAAGGCCGCGGACCCCTCGCGAGCACTGGCGTTCGCACCGGACGGCGACCGGACCATCATCGAGACAATGCTGCGCGCCATCGACCGGGCGCGGGAGTTCATCTACATCGAGGACCAGTACTTCACGCCGCCGACCCGGTACCGCGACGCGTTGCTGCGCAAGGTCCAGCAGCGTGAGATCGGCGCTCTGGTCATCGTGCTGCCGGGCACTCCCGACCAGCCGTTCGGGGAGATCGTCCGGGAGCCGTTCCTGGCCGACCTGCTGGACGCCGACGCTGGCGCGGGCATCGTCCGGATCGGCACGCCCCGTGGGCATTTCACCACTCCGGACAACGAGCTGCGGGCCGCCTCCGGCCGTCTGCTGCTGCTGGCCGACCTCAGCGCCTCGGGTGGCGTCGATCCCACCGTCGTCCTCGGCCCCACCTCGCGGCTGCCACCGCCACCGTTCTGGTTCGCCGTCGAGGGCGAGCTGATGTACGCCTTCAACGAGTCCACCACGCCACCACCGGCGGGCGTGCCGGCCCGCGTCTTCGAGGTCGTGCGCGGCGCGGAGACCCGGATGTTCAGCCGTGATGCGACGAACCTGACCGCCGGACCGCGCACCCGGGAGCACAAGGCCGGTGCGGCGGCCACGGTGGCCGACCTGGCCGGGATCTACGTGCACGCCAAGATGATGATCGTCGACGACGTCTTCGCCGGGATCGGCTCGGCGAACATCAATCGGCGCGGCCTCTACCACGACGGCGAGATCACCGCGTTCAGCGTGCCCCAGCAGCTGCGGACCTCACCGGCGAATCCGATCGCCGCACTGCGGCGTGAACTCTGGGCCGAGATGCTGGACCTGCCCAGCAGCGCGGGGCCCCTGCTCGACGACCCGATCGCCGCCGCCCGCCTGTTCGACCGGTCACCCGCCCTGGGCAACCGCTTCACCCCCTTCGGATCCCATCCGACCCATCTGATGTACGACGCCACTGGCGGGGACGGCGTGGTCCTGGACGTGCTCAAGTTCTTCCTGGTCGATCTACCGGTGGTGTTCGATCACGGTGCGATCTTCGACGCGGTGGTCGATCCGACCAGTGCGGTGGAGACAGCCTGATGGCGCCCGGGCAGCAGACGCTGTTCGGCCTGTTCGGCGACTTCGTCTCGGGCTGGCCCTCGGCGCACGTGCGCCCGGAGACCGGTGACGTCGCCGGTGGTGACGAACCGGATCCGGCCCCGTGGCTGCTGGCGCTCAACCAGGCCGTCCAGGTGCTCGCGGTCCGAGGTGGCGCCCGGGCCGACGGTGTCGCCGTCGAGGCCGAACTCTCGCTTCCCGCAACGGGTTTCCCGTCGTTCCCGGACGGGTGGCCGTTCGTCCTGACGTCGATGCCGGACGTCGAGTTCCGGATCAAGCCGTTCGCGCTGGCCGGTCGCGTGGTACGCATGGTCGCGACCCTGGGCGCGGAGGGTGGTCCGGAACTGGTGCTGGAGGGCCTGCCGGTCGAGATCGTGCTGCCCTCGGGCCTGATCGAGGTCCACCCCGACGAGCCCGGCGACCCGGCCGGCAACGCGACGGTCACCGTGGGCGAGTTCGAACCGGGCCGGCTCGACGATCTGCAGGTGGTCTATCGCCGCGGCGGCGGCCCGGGCACCTCGGTCCTGGTCCACGTCCGCCTGACCATGACCGCGGACCTCGAGTTCGACATCCGGCCGGCCGTGCCGATCTCCTTCGGCCGGTGTGCGCTGTCCGGCGTGCCCTGCACCGCCGTGCACGACTTCCGGCTGCTGCCGTCGCCGGGTTTCGCCCGGGACCGGATCGAGTGGCTGCGGCACAGCATCGAACCCTGGCTGCCCAGTCACACCGCCTCGAACGACGGCCTGTTCGCCGTCCGCTCGGCCGACTTCGACGAGGAGTCGTCCCGGCTGCGGGGTCTGGCCGACTGGCTCAACGACCACCAGGAGGACGAGACCCCCGCTCCTGGTTCGGGCTCGACCCCGGATCCGGCCCCCGATCCGGGCCCGGCCGCCGAGTTCGTGTTCGGGGACGCGGTGGTCCCGTTCCGGGGCCCGCTCCTGCTCCCGGTGCCGCGTCACCTCACCGCCGGGGTGCGCCGGCGGGTGCTCGATCCGGCGTCCACCGAGCAGGTCTTCGCGTTCGAGCGGGCGCCGGTCCGGATCCGGATCAGTTCCGATCCTCACCTGACGTTCGTCGTCCAGGATCTGTACTACCGGTCCCAGCCGAGCGAGCAGATCGGTGAGGACCTCGGACTGACCTTCCACGCGGCGCTGGTGTTCGGCGCGGACTCCACCGCCCAGCACGCCATCGAGATCGGGCTGGAACCGGAGTACACCCTGACCGCGGCCTATCAGCGGGATTTCGCGACCCCGCCGAACAGCCCGCCGGGCACGCCCCCGGAACCGTCCGACGGGCCACATGAGGACGTCAACCGCCTCGGCCACTTCGAGATCGCGCAGATCCTGATCTTCGACGTGATGGCGATCCGCGGCGGCTTCTCCCTGGGCCGCTGGCTCGGCCAGGGCAAGGACCCGGTCGACAGCTGGCTGCTGACCGCCGACCTCTTCGTCTCGCTGCCCCCGACCGGTGCCGACGACCACAAGGGTTTCCGGCTGCGGGCTCTCAACGGTGAGCACGTCACCTTCACGCTGGAAAACGTCGGCTGGCGGTTCGGCGAGATCCACCTGGAGGGCATCGCCCTGCCGGACGGGGTGGTCGCCTGGTTCGGCCCGCTCGGCTTCGTCATCTCCGAGCTCGGGCTGACCGCGGAGGACGACGCCAGCTACCTGAGCCTGTCCGGTGGCCTGGTCATCGATCCGCCCGCCGGGCTCGAGGGCGCGCTCACCGTCAAGCGGCTGCGGCTGCGCGTCCGGGGCAACGAGTCCGCGCCCCGGCTGAAGATCGACGGTTTCTTCCTGCGGCTCAAGAGCTCGGTCCTCCTGATCGAGGCGGGCGGCTACTACAGCGAACGCGAGGAGTCCGGGACCAGCATCACCGAGTTCGGCTTCACCGGGACGGTGTCCTTCCACGTGGGCAAGGTCGAGCACCGGGTGATGGTCGACCTGCTGCACGGCCACCGGTCGTCGGACGCCGGGAGCTTCTACTACCTGATGGTCCAAGCGGTGTACGCCGGGCAGCTCGGCCCGATCGCCGGCGTCGAACTGCGTGGCGCGCGCGTGCTGTACGCGAACAACATGAAGCCCAAGCTGCGCGAGGTCGATCGCGACGCGCGCGAACTCCGCTACTACCGGTGGTACCTGGATTCCGACCCGCTCACCGTGCCGGGAGACCGGCGGCTGGCAGCGTGGGAGGCGATCGACGATGCCTGGGCGTGGGGGGTCGGCGCCTCGGCCTCGTTCGTGGCCCTGGGACGGCTGGTCGTGCTCGACCTCTTCGTCCTCGGCATCCACAGCCCCGCTGAGCGCGGGATGCTCTTCTCGGCCCGGGTGTTCGCCATCGCGCCGGAGCCGCTGGGCTTCCTGGCGATCGAGTGGGACCGCGAGAACGACCGCACCAGTGCCGTGCTCGCGGTCAACGTCACGATGGCCTCGTTCGTCAAGGACGCGCCGGGATGGCTGGCCGGCGCCGGCGGGCTGAAGGGCAGCCTGTTCCTGTCCAACGACCCGGCGACCCTCGCCATCGGGCGGCTGGCCGACCAGAACAGCTGGCTCACGCTGCGGTTCGGCGTCGACCTCTGGCTGGAGGCGTCGCTGTCGATCGCCTTCTGCCTGGAACTGGTCGAGGGCGGCCCGAAGGGCTTCGCGCTCGCCGCGCGGGTGGAGGGTGGTATCGGCAAGCGGGGGGTCATCCAGCTCAGCTACAACGCCGGGTTCGGCGTCCAGGTGCTGGTCTTCACCACCGGGTCGACGGACTACGCGGCCGTGGTGTTCATCGAGGCCGGCTTCCGCTTCATCCTGTTCGGCTTCCTGCGGATCGGGGTCAGCGCCCGGCTGGAGTTCCGGGTGGTCGGGGCGGCTCCCGCCCGCGGTGACCTGTCGGCCCAGATCCGGCTCGAGACGCCCTGGTTCCTGCCTGACGTGACCTGGCGGCTCGAGCTGCAGTTCGGTGAACTGGACCCCGCCGCCCTCTCCGCCGCCGCCCAGCCGCTGGCGAGTTCAGCCGCGATCGAAGCCGCCTCGCTGCAGCGGCTTCCGGCCCATCTCGAACGGTTCGACCCGCACTGGGACGGCACCGGGGTGTCGCCCACGCACTCGGTTCGCGAACTGCAGGCACCGACCCGTCCGGAGGCCGTGCGGCTGGCGAACCTGGCGGCGGACACCGCCCTGCGGCCGGTCGCCACCGATGCCACCATCGCGGTCGAGTGGAGCGTCCCGGTGATCGACCGGCTCGGGCTCGGCACCGGGCTCGCGACCGATCCGGGCCGGCAGCAGTCCGGGGATCTCACCCTCACCTACGAGCTGGTCGGGCTCGCCGTGCGGCGGCGGGCACGTTTCGGTGCGGACCGTTCGTGGCATCAGCTCAGCGATCGCATCGAGTTCACCACCGACTTCAGCGATCCCGGCGGCGTCCAGCTCCAGGGTGCGTTCGCCGAGCAGGTGCTGGCCGCCACCTGGGATCTGGACCAACAGGTGGCCGGCCAGCCGGCCGCGAAGCGGTTGCTGCTCAACGGGGTCACCCCGTACGAGTTCGCCACTTCGGACGCGCGATCCGACGAGCAACTGGTGCGGTTCGCCACCGGATGGCCCTGCTGCCGCCCGCCGGACGACAAGGACCTTGCCGATCTGTTCCACCGCGTGCACTGGCGGGATGCTCTGGCCGGCGTGGATCTGCCGGCCCGCTCACGGTTCTCGGACAGCACCAGCAGTATCCGCTTCCCCCGCGGCGGCTGGACCCACCCCGCCCAGTTCGCCGGGGCGCCGGCCGGCACCGTGGTGGCGGTCACGCCGATCGCCTCGCCGGGCGTGACGGCACGCGCGGATCTCGACCAGGACGCCGCCCTCTGCGTGGCCCGCCTGGCCTGGCCCCGCGGGGTGCAGGCCCTGCTGGTGATGTTCGACCGCACCGGAGGTGAGGTCG
>CAYYCE010000020.1:0-14992 GCA_964469635.1 uncultured Kineosporiaceae bacterium | reverse complement strand
CCAACCCACGCGCAGCAGCATCCGGAGATGTCGCGGAGCGCGCTCATCGCGCGAACGTGAGGTAGCCGTGGTGCGCGGTGCCCACGAGCTGATGAACCTGCCCCGCGCGGTCCCCCTGGGGGATGGGGCCCGCGGCAGGGACGAGCCCGAGCCGGACGCCGCGAGCTGGACGTGCCGGCAGCGGGGCCTCATCACCGCACTGCGCAGGCTCCTCCTGGCGCACGAACCCGAGAGCGAGGCCGACCGGCCCGGTTGATCGAGCCCGCGCGAGACCGCCGGACTCCTCGTGGTCGCGGTCCCCGCCGGCGTGCGGTTCGGATTCGCGGGAGCCGGCCCGGCCGGGAGACGAGCCGGACGGATCGTGCCAGGCTGATGGGATGCGACCAACGCTGTGCGAGTTCGCAGGCGGGACACAGACCTTCCGCGCTCGGGCAACCGCGCATCACGCGCGCTGCCTGGCCGACCCGGAGCTGAACCACCCGTTCTCCCACGAGGATCGGCACCCCCACCACGTCGAGCGGCTGGCCGCCCACCGGGCCGAGGCGATGGGTGGGCCCCCGGTTCCGCACGACGCTTCGGTCCCCGAGGGGTCGTGGGACGGGCTGTGGGCGAGGACGGCGGCCGGACGATGACCGCGGCCTTCCACGGACGGGTGCGTCGCTGGCGGGAGGACAAACCGGGCGGGCTCGCCGTGATCGACATCCCGGCCGACCTGGTCGCCGGCCTCGGCGGACGGCGCCAGCTACGGGTCCGCGGCATGCTGAACGGCGTCGAGTTCAGCGGCAGCACGATGTTGGTGGCCGGCGGCGGGTTCTGCGTCGGAGTGGGCAAGGCGGCGCTGAAGAGTGCGGGCGTGACCGTCGGCGACGAGGTGGACGTCTCGCTCGAACCGGCCGCCGCGCCGGCTTGACCGAGCGCAGGCGAGCGTGACCGGCCAGCCCGAGCCGGCGCGTCCGGCGTTCGTCCTGCACGACCATCGCCGCCCACGACCCCATTTCGACCTCCGGCTGGAGGAGAACGGCGTGCTGCGCTCGTGGGCACTGCCGCGCGGGCTGCCCACCGACCCGGCGCACAACCGGCTGGCGGTCGCGGTCGATGACCACGACCTCGAGCACCTCGGCTACGAGGACGAGGACAAGTCGATCGCCGACACCGGCTGGTGGCAGGAGCACGACCGCACCGCACGGCGGATCCTGTTCACCCTGCACGGACGGCGCGGCGCCCGCCGGTACGCCCTGATCCGGACCGAACGGGACTGGCTGCTCCACCTCACCAAGGAGCAGCCGGCCCGGCCCGGCCCGGTACCGTGAATCGACACGGTCGCTGGACACCGCCGGGGTCAGGCCCAGAACGCCGCAACCGCCGAGGGATCCCCCACGAACTGGTCGACACTGCGCACCCGACCGGCCTCGAGGGTGAAGTACAGGATCTGGGTGTCCTCGAAGGACCGGCCGTCCGGACGGTTCGCGCCGACCCGGGCGAGGACCGCGACGTGCCCCGCGCCGTCCGGCAGGAACACGTCGGGAACCGGGCGCAGGCTGCCCGCGGTGAGCTGCATCGACTCGCCGAGAAAGGCCACGATCGCCTCGACGCCGGCCTTCACCCCGCCGAGCCGGTCGTCGTTGCGATGGTTCCAGGTTGCGTCGGGGTGGAACAACGCGGTGAAGCCGGCGACGTCCCCGGCCGCGGCGGCCGTGAAGCCGCTGCGGACGAGTTCGACGTCGTCGCCCACCTGGGTGGTCGTGGTCGTGGCCGAGATGGCGTTGGTGGTCATGGCGTGCTCCCTGGGTGATCGGTCGGGTGTGCCGGACGGGAGCACGCTAGGAAGCGCCGGATGTCCGCCGCATCGATCGTTCGATCGATCTGCCGGGCCGACCGTGCCTCACGGCGGGTTGGCCGCCAGCCCGTTGCGCATTGCGAACATGGCCAGCCCGGCCCGGGTGGACACCTCGCACTTGGCGTAGATGTGCACCGTGTGGGTGTGCACGGTGGCCGGCGAGATGAACAGCTCGGCGGCGATCTGGCGCTTGGTCCGCCCGCCCGCCAGCAGTCGGAGCACCTGGAGTTCCCGCTCGGTCAGCTCCACCGGCAGCGGCGGGAACGGCGCCTGCGGGGCATGCGCGGCGTCCAGCACGGCCCGGACCGCATCCCGGTCCAGGGGCAGTCCGGCGATCACCCGGGAGGCCTCGGCCGGGGGGAGCGGCGGGCGGTGCGGGCGGTTCTCGCCAAGCGCGTGCCAGACGTCCGCCGCCGCGAGCAGGCGCTCGGTCGCGGACAGCTCGCCGGCGCGCACCCCGGCCGGGTGGCCCGAGCCGTCCACGCGCTCGTGATGGCGGCTGGCCAGCTGCGCGAGCGGTTCGAGCACGGGCGAGCGGGCCAGGATCCGACCGGAGTGGTAGGCGTGTAGGCGTACCAGTTCCCACTCCTGCGCCCGCAGCGGACCCGGCCGCTCCCAGACCCCGGTCGGCACTGCCACCCGGCCCAGGTCGTGGACCAGTCCCGCGCGGTGGGCCATCGCCGCGTCCACACCCGCGACGGCGGCCGACGCGGCCCGCGCCAACCTCGCCACACCCCGTGAATGCCCTTGGAAGTACGGCGTCTTCAGGTCGGCGGCGTCACCGAAACCGGCCAGGACGTCGTCCAGGTGGCCCTGATCGCGGAAGTGCCGCCGCGGCAGCGGCTCGGTGTCCACCACCGCCGCCACGAGGTCGTCGGGCTCGCTCAGCCGCAGCAGCTCTCCGGGAGCCTCCAGGAAGGCGCCGGTCAGCGCCGGGTCGAGGGCGCGGCCCGACCAGCGGGCGACCGTCTCGGCAGCCAGCGACGGGCCCCCGACCGCGTCGAACATCACCGCTGCGAACCCCACCGCGCTGAACCGCGCCGCCTCGGCCACCGCGTCACCCGCCAGCCCGGCCGGAGATCCCTTGCCGTCGTGGCGTTCGAAGGCGCACAGCACGGCCTGCCGGACGGCGTCCGGCAGCTTCAGCCGCCGGCTCAGGTCGGCACCGACCTCGCAGTCGGCACGGGCCGACTCCTGGACCAGCCGCCGGGCCTGCGGCACCGAGGCCAGGACGCGCAACCGCTCCCGCCCCCGGCCCAACCCGGCCAGGAACCGCAACGCCTCACCGGGACGGGTGGCGTCGGTCAGGTCCCCGCGGGAGCGGACGGCGATGTCGTCGCCGCCGAGGGCTGCCGCCGCCTCGTGCGAGGTGGCCGCGCAACCGGCGAAGCGCATCAGGCTGGCGTAGAACACCTCGCCCTGCCGTGCGGGCTCGAGTCCGGCGCGGCGGGCGAGTTCGGTGGCGAGCAGACAGGCCCGCATCGCCTCACCCGGCGCGTGGCCACGGGTCAGGTCGCTGGTCACCGAGAGGGCGGCGATCACGCCGGCCAGCCCCACCTGCATGGGCACCCGGCCGAGTCTAGCGGCGCGCGTGAATGGTTCTGGGGCGGCGGGGTGATCGGGATGGATGCGCACGCACCGGGCCCTGGCCGTGTTCGCCGTGGCGAGCTGGGTCGGGTTGCAGGTCCTCGGCCGGACGGGCGCTGCCATGGTGGGCCGATGAGGCTGTTCGTGGCACTCTGGCTGCCGGCACAGGCCGTGCGCGATCTCGAGCCGCACGTCGACCGGGCACGTCTCGAGGCCGTCCCGCTGCGCTGGGCACCGGTGTCCCAGTGGCATGTGACGCTCACCTTCCTGGGGGAGGTGGGCGACGCCGGACGTCGTGAGTTGGAGCGACGGCTGGCCCGCGCCGCGGCCCGGCATCGACCGCTGCGGCTTCAGGTCGCCGGCGCCGGGCGGTTCGGCGACCGCGTGCTGTACTGCGGGATCGAGGGCGACCGCCCGGACCTGCGCCGGCTCGCGGCGGCCACCACGGCGGCCGCCCGGCGCAGCGGGCTGGACGTCCAGGGCCGGAGGTACCGGCCCCACCTGACGCTGGCCAGGCCGAGATCCGGCTCGGGCAGCGCCCTGGCCGACGCCGCCGCCGCCCTGGCGGACTATCGCGGCCCGGAGTGGACCGCGTCCACGGTTCACCTCGTGCACAGCCGCCTCGGCACCGGGCCGGGCCGCGCCGCCGAGTACCGGACCCTGCTGAGCTGGGCCCTCGGCGCATCGCCGTCCCGGCCTGCCGACGGGTAACATCAGTGGGTGGTCGGGACGTCCGATCCCCACCCAGCCCGCGCGTATCCCGCCGCCGCGTCGACCTCACGCCACGGGCGGTCGCCGGGCGCGTCGCGATCCGTCCGGCTCGCCCTCGCCTTCGCGCTCGCGACGATCTGCGCCCTGGCCACCGGGTGCCGGGCGGACGTCTTCGACCGGGCATCCCGGATCAGCGACTCCCCGGTCGCCGTCCGCGACCTGGGCGTGGCCATCCGCTCCGGGCTGGCCGCCCAGCTCGAACTGGGTCCGCAGATCGGCGCCGACTACTCCGGCCTGCGCGCCGTCCTGGTCACGATCGGCGGCGCGACCGTCTTCGAGCGGTACTACGCCTGCACGGCCGACGACACCCACGACCTCGGATCGGTCACCGGGACCGTGCTGTCCACCCTCGTCGGGATCGCCATCGGCGAGGGACGGCTCGGGCTCGACGACCCGCTGTCCACGCTGCTGCCCGACCTGGCGCCGGCGATGCCGGCCCGGACCGCCGAGGCCACCCTGCGTCAGGTACTCACCATGACCGCCGGGTTCGCCGCCCAGTCACCCGCCGGATGGCCCACCCTGCTGTCCGCGGGCGACGCCGCCCGCGACATCCTGCGCGCCGCCGACGCCCCACCCGGAAAGCGGTTCCAGTACTCCGACGACAGCGCCCACCTGGTCTCGGCCATCCTGGAACAGGCCACCGGGATGCCGATCCTGGACTACGCCCGGACCCGGCTGTTCGAGCCGCTGGGGATCACCACGGAGCCGGCGTTCACGCCCACCGTCGGCCGCGCCGTCCTCGCCGACGACGCGCGGGTTCGCCTGCTGCTCACCGAGTACGCTCGGGCCGGCTTCGCCTGGTGGCTGGACCCGCAGGGACACGCCATGGGCTGGGGGTCGCTCAAGCTGCGCCCGCGCGACCTGGCCCGGCTCGGCCGCCTCTACCTCGACGGGGGCCGCCGGGACGGCGTCCAGGTCGTGCCCGCGGGCTGGACGCGGGAGGCGACGGTGGACCAGAGCGCGGTGCCGATCTGGGACTCGTCCGGGGTCGGTTACGGCTACGGCTGGTGGGTCCGATCCGCCGGTGGCGACCGCGCCTACGCGGCGACCGGCTACGGTGGCCAGCTGATCGAGGTCGTCCCCGCCCTCGACCTCGTCGTGGTCACAGTCGCGGACCGCGATCGCCTCGATGCCACCGACCAGGGGGTGTCGACGATCCTGATGACCTCCCTCGCCGAGTCGGTGGTGGCGGCCGCGGTCCGCGGAAACCGCTGACTCGGACGAACTGCCGGTCAGCGCGGCCCGCGAGGAGATCGCGGCGCGGCCCTACGCGAAACCGCAGGTCCGCGGAACCCCACCACCGGCATCGGCATCGGCATCGGAGGTCACGTCGTCGAGACCGAGGCCATCGACACCATCGCCGACGACGTGGCCGCCGTCCTGGAGAACCGGTCCCGCTACGAGGGGGCACACGTCGCCACGGTCGTGTGCGGGGGGAACGTGACGCCGGCCGACTTCCGACGACGGGTGATCGATCGGTAGCCGGGTGGCGGCACCCTCCTGTCGGCGGCGGGCCACCTCGGAGGCGCAGGGCCTCGCCCTGGAGCCCGGCGCCCCGTTCAGGGAGACTGGTGCCATGGCCGCCTCGACGACGAAGGTCACGACACGGGGGTGGGTTCGTGACGTCGTCGTCGGTGTGCTGGTGGGCGGCATCGTGAGCGCCATCGTCGCGGTCAACGTCATCATCTACGCCGGCATCGAGCCGGGCTATGAGGCCGGCCTGGCCGACGTCTTCCGACAGAACGTCCTCGTGGGGCTGCTCGTCGTCGCGGTCCTGTGCGCCGGACCGGTCCTCGGCGTGGTCACTGCCCGTGGGCGACGCCGGCGACGCCGAGCGGCGGACCCGGACACTCCCGGGGAGACGGCCTCCCGATCGGCTCGCGCCCGTGGAGACGCCGGTCAGGCGGCGCCGTAGGCGGTGTAGGCGCACCAGGGGATGAACTCCACCGGGTTGCCGGCGAAGTCGTCGGCGCCCTCGCCCATCGAGGCCCGCGCCCCGGCCAGCGCCGCCGCGAAGGTCTCCGACCGGCTCAGCCGCTGGTGCAGCGCCTGCATCATCGGCACGCTCTCGCCGTCCGGGACCGGCACGGTCGAGGCCACCACCCCCGCCGTCCCCCGGGCCAGCAGGGCGCTGACGAACCCCAGCACCTCCTGACCCGAATAGGTCATCTGCGCCCCCGAACGACACGCCGCCAACACGATCCGGGGGGCCAGGCCCCGCGCCCCCGCGACCTCGTGCACGGTCAACGGACCGTCCGCCAACTGCAGCGAGGAGAACGTCGGGTTGTCGGTGCGCAGGAACCCGTGGCAGCTCAGGTGCACCAGCGAGGCCGTGGCCAGTTCGCCGGTCACCGCGTCCACGGTGCTGGACGGCGGCAGCAGCGTCCGCACGTCCCGCCCGGTCGCGGCGTACACGGCGTCCAGCACGCCCACCTCGGCGATCGCACCCGGCAGATCCGGTCCGGCGACCAGCGCGACGGACGAGCCGGACGGCACGCCCCGGGTCGCCTCCAGCGCGCTCAGGTACAGCCCGGCGGACTGGGCCACGCTCACCGGCGCCGTGTGCATCGCCGCCCAGGGCACGCCGTGCAGACCGCGTGCCGGCACGACGACGACGGGGATCTCGGCACCGATCCCGAGCGGGGCGACGAGCAGCCTGCGCAGACCGTCGAGGGCCTCGCCGCAGGCGCGCAGGGCCGAGGCCCCGCGTCGGCCCTGGGTGAGCCGGCGCATCCCGAACGCCAGCGCCTCGCGTTCGGTGCGCACCGGCCCATAGGACCCGAGGTGCACCAGGCGGGTCCGCCGAGGACCCACCGCGAGGGCCATCACCTGCTCGTCCAGCAGGGCGTACTCCACCAGGACGGCGCCGTCCAGCCCGGCCCGCACCTCGGCGGCCGACACCGCGCCGGCCCCCGGCGCCCGATGGGAGGGTGAGGAGGCCCGCCAGGACGCCTGCCGGATGCGGTTCTCCAGGGTCAGGATGCGCGACTGCACCCCCGCCACGGCCTCCCCGTCGCCGCGGTGCGCCTCACGCAGCTCCAGATGGAGCGTGCGCAGGGTGGCCAGATCGTGCCGGACGGCGTCCGGCGGCGGTGGGTCGACGAGGACCAGCGAGGCGGCGCGGGTGCGTTCCAGCCAGCCGAACAGCCGCGCCGGCGAGCCGTCCGGCAGCAGCGCCCGCATGCCCAGTTCACCGAGCTGCTGGCCGTGCCCGGAGGCCAGCGCCCGCAACTCCATCGACGGCAGCGCGGCGCGATGCCGGGCCAGGTCCTCCAGGCCGAGTCGGCAGTGCCGGACGACCTCGCGGGTGCGGTCCTCGGCCTCGACCGCCAGGGCCGCGGCGACCCGGCCCCGCAACCGGATCAGCACCGACCGGTGGCGGGCGAGAACGGCCGCCCGACGCCAGGACTGGACCGCCTGCTCCCGCCGTCCGAGCTGGTTCGCCACCCGCCCGGCGACCAGGAGGGCCTCCACGGCACCCGACAGCCCGCCGCGCTCGAGGGTCGCGGCCGCCCGGCGGACCGAGCGGAGGACGGCGGGCGAGGCCGAGGTGGTAGCCAGGGCCAGCTCGGCCCGGGTGACCAGGGCGGCGGCGGTCCATGTCGGGCGGCGTTGGCGGCGCAGCATGCTCACCGCCTGATCGATCTCGCCGCGGGCGCGGCCGAACTCGCCCAGCAGCATCGACAACCGGGCCCTGCGCAGCTGCGCCTCCGCCGCGATCAGGGGCGCGCCCAGCCGGCTCAGCTCCGAGACCGAGTGGTCCGTGGCCGCCGACGCCTCGCCGAGCAGGCGCAGGTCGATCAGCGCGTCGGCGTACTCGATGGAGAAGTCCGCGGTGGGAAGGGCCGCCTCGACGAAGAGCTTCTCGGCCACCTCGAATGCCCGCAGACTCTCTGTGAGCCGACCGGTCTGCATCAGGATCCACGCGCGGGACTGCGCCACCGCCGCGGTCAGTCCCTGCCCGAGTGCCCGGGCGCCGTCCAGCGCCTGGTCGATGTACGGCATCGCCTCCTCCGAGCGCCCGCACATCGCCAACAGGTGCGCCAGGTTGTTGCCAACCTTGACCCGCACGTCGGAGGGGCAGGCGGGGCTGGTCATCATCGCGCGGTACAGCCGCTCGGCCTCGAGCAGCTCGCCCTGGTTGTGGAACAGGATGGCCCGCTGCAGGGCGATCTGGCACCAGATCGGGTGGCCGGCGTCCCGGGGCATCTCCTCGGCCCGGCTCAGGGCCCGGTCGAGATCGTTCCGGACGGCCTTCATCCGGCCCAGCTCGTGCAGCACGGCCGCACGGCTGACCAGCAGCTCGGGCACGCGGTGGGTCAGGCCATGTCTCTCGGCGAGCCGGATCGCCTGGTCGAAGCGCTCCCGGGCGGCGTGATTGCCCACCTGCAGGTGCTCGATCCAGCCCATCGCCCGCAGCGCCACGACATGCGCCTCGTGATCGCGGGCGCGCCGGCACTCCTCGAGCAGGATCCGTGCCTCGATCACGTACGAATCGGGGTCGGCGACGGCTCCTTCGTACGTCAGCTCGGCACGGCGGAGCAGGCCGGAACCCGGCTCCGGGGCTGCGGATGCGCGGGCCATGGCCTACCGCCTCTGCCGGGGACACACTCCGGTCAATCGTAGTGAGATGGCTCGAGACACCACCATCGCTTCGGAGGGAACACGATGAGCGGGCCCGACATCACGCCCGAGGACTATGCCTACGCCGAGGATCAGCGCGTCATCGCGGACAGCGAGCGCGAGCTGCTCGGTCACCAACTGACCCACCTGCACCAGCACGACCTGTTCACGATGCAGCGCCACGCCGACCGCCGCTCCGCCAGGCGGAACCGCTTCTCGATCCTGGTTCAGCGAGCGTCGAACGCGCCTGCCTACGTCCAGGGCGAGCGGCTCGAGCACCCCGCCGGGGAGAGCCACCGGGCCTGGTTCCGGGTCCGCCGGAACCCCTCGGCCGACGAGGGGTACTACCGTCGGAGCCACGACGGGGGGACTGAGACGGCGCCGGTGCACGTCGTGGCGCAGGGATCGGTGATCAAGGGTGACAGCTCGCCGGAGCCGACCGCCCGCCGGCTCACCTTCGACGACTCGTTCGTCGGCGACGTCGGGACGTACCGGCCTCCCAGGGTCGCCGTCATCGACACGGGCCTGACCGACGAGGTCCGCAACGACGTCTGGCTCACCGAGTTGGCGCGCAGCGCCGACAACCGCGACGTCCTGGACTCGGACGACGACGACCGACTGCTCGACCGCGGTGCCGGGCACGGCACCTTCGTCGCGGGCATCGTGCAACAGGTGTGTCCGACCGCCGACATCACGGTCTACCGCGCTCTGGACCCCGACGGGCTGGGGCGTGAGGACGTGGTCGCCGAAGCCATCGTGCGGGCGGCGGAGGACGGCAACGAGGTGCTGACGCTGTCCTTCGGCACCGCGACGGCCGACGGCAGGCCGCCGCTGGCGCTGCGACTGGCCGTGGACCGGGTCAGCGAGACCCACCCCGGCGTGCTCATCCTCGCCGCGGCCGGCAACGAGGGCACCGACGGCGAGATGTGGCCGGCCGCCTTCCACCAGGTCAAGGCCGTGGCCGCCGTGACGGCGGACGGGCAGCCGTCCGAATGGTCCAGCCACGGTGGCTGGGTCGACTGCTCGGCTGTCGGCGAGGGGATCGTGTCCACCTTCGTGCAGGGCACCGAGACCGTGGCGAACGGCAGCACCGAGTTCGGTCCCGACGCGTGGGCCATGTGGACGGGGACCTCCTTCGTGGCTCCGCAGGTCGCCGGGGCGGTGGCCCGAATGCTGCAGGCCCACCGGGAGCAGGAGTGGACACCGGCCCAGGCCTACGAGGCCGTGGTGGCCGGGACGACGTTCGTTCCCGGGTACGGGCGGGTGCTGCGACTGCTGCCCGGGACGCTCCGACCCGACGGGTGGGCCCCGCCGGCCGTGCCCACGGACACCGTCCGCGCCTGAACCGCTCCGATCCGGCCCGGAGAGACCGGGGATCCGTCGCGGTTGCGGAGACCTCCCCATCTGGTCCACACTTTCTATGCACATAAATTCTGCATAGAAAGTGTGGACCATGCCGGACGATATCCGACTCGACGCCCGGGGCCTCGAGACCCTGGCCCACCCGCTCCGCTCCCGGCTGCTCACCCTGCTGCGGCTGCGGGGCCCCGCCTCGGCGACCGGGCTCGCCGAGGCGCTGGACACCAACACCGGTGCCACCAGCTACCACCTGCGCCGCCTCGCCGAGGTGCACCTGGTCGAGGACACCGGGACGGGCCGGGGCCGGGAGCGCATCTGGCGTGCCGCGAGCCACAGCCACTCCTGGCAGCGGAGCGACTTCGCCGACCAGCCCGACGCCCGGGCCGCGCTCTCCTGGCTGGACCGGTTCTACCTCGCCGCCTTCATCGAGCGGTACCAGGGCTGGCTCGCCGTGAGCGAGCGCTGGCCCACCGCGTGGCAGGACGGGTTCGGCGTCGCCGACACCTCGCTGGCGCTGACCGCCGAGGAGCTGATCGCACTCCGCGAGGAACTGGCGGAGGTGGTCGAACGCCACCGCACCGCCACCGCGCAGTCGGACCGGCCCGGACGACGTGAGGTCGCCCTCTACGACTACGCGTTCCCCGCGGACCCGGACTCCGGGCCGCACGCCGAGCCGTGACCACGCCCGCCGCCGCGCGTCGGGTGCTGCTCGCCCTGACCTGGACGCGATGGTTCCCGGTCGGCTTCCTGATCCCGGCCACGACCCTGTTCCCGCTCGAGCGCGGCCTGAGCGTGGCGGACACCCTGACGGCCATGGCGTTCACCGGCCTGGTCTCGATGCTGCTGGAGCTGCCCACCAGCGGCTTCGCCGACGCCACCGGCCGCCGCCGCGTCTACGTGACCGCCGCCGCGGTCAACGTCGTGGCCGGCCTCACCTTCGCGATGTCGTCGACGTTCTGGATGTTCGCCCTGGCGGCGGTGTTGTCGGGCGTCTTCCGCGCCCTGGACTCCGGGCCGCTGGAGGCGTGGTTCGTCGACACGGTGCACGCCACGGACCCGGACGCCGAGGTCGACGGCGCCCTGTCGGCGGGCGGCACCCTGCTGGGCACCGCGATCGCGCTCGGCGCCCTCGGCGGTGCCGGGCTGATCTGGTGGCACCCGGTCGGCGGTTCGGCGCTGTTGCTGCCGGTGCTGACCGGCGCGGGGCTGAACGTCGTCCACCTGATCGCCACCGCCCTGCTGATCCGCGAACCCACCGGCGGGCCGGCCCCGTCGAGCGAGTCGGGCGAGCGGCCCGCGGCCCGGGCCGTGGCGGCCGTGCGGGGCTCGGGGCTGGTGGTCCGCGACAGCCTCCGGATGCTGCGCGCCGACCGGGTCCTGCTCTCGTTGCTGGCCGTGGAGGCCTGCTGGTCGATCGCCATGATCGTGTTCGAGATGTTCCTGCCCATCCGGCTGGCCGAGCTCACCGGCTCCGAGCGGCGCGCGGGAGCCCTGACAGGGCCGCTGACCTCGGCCGCCTGGGGCGCCTTCGCCGCCGGCGCCGCACTGTCCGGTCTGCTCTCCCGGCGGATCGGGGTGGCCCGGACGGCGATCCTCGCCCGGCTGCTGAACGGCGCCGGCGCCGTCCTCATGGGTCTGGCCGCCGGACCCGTCGCCCTGGCGGCGGCCTACCTGGCCACCTACACGCTGCACGGGTCGAACGGGCCCATGCACGCCACCCTGCTGCACCGCCGGGCGAGCGCCGCGAACCGGTCGACGGTGCTCTCGATGAACTCGATGGCCGCCTTCGCCGCGTTCGCCGTCTTCGCCCCGCTGCTCGGGCACGTGGCAACCGACCGGTCCACGCCGGCCGCCATGGTCATCGGCGGCGCGGTCGGCGTCGCCGGAGCGGTGTTCTACCTACCCGCCCGGCGCGCCGAACGGCGCCGTCAGCCCACCCCGGCCCCGATGGCCCAACCCACCAGGTAGGTGACGGCGGCGGCGAGCACGCCGGCGCTCACCTGCCGGACGGCGCCGCGCAGGGCCGAGCGCCCGTTGACGATCCCGATCGCCGCCCCGACGGCGAGCATCCCGGCCAGGGCGAACGACACGGCCAGGCCGAAGGCGAGCACACCGCCGGTGATCAGGTAGGGCAGCACGACGACCGCGGCGCCGACCGAGAACGCAGCCAGGCTCGAGGCCGCCGCCGACCACGGCGAGCCGAGCGCGTCGGGATCGAGGCCGAGCTCCTCGCGGGCCAGGGTGTCCAGGGCGACGCCGCGGTCGGCCATGATCGTGTCGGCCACCTCCGCGGCCTGCTCGCGGCTCAGGCCCTTCGCCCGGTAGATCAGGACGAGCTCGGCGCGCTCCTCCTCGGGATCTTCCTCCAACTCGGTCGCCTCGATGCCGATCTCGCGTTCGAACATCTCGCGCTGTCCGCTCATCGACACGTACTCGCCCGCGGCCATCGAGAACGACCCGGCGAGCAGGCCGGCCACCCCGGCGAGCAGCACCGCCGAGCGCGAGGCGCCCGAGCCGGCGAAGGCCATCACCAGGGCGGTGTTGGACACCAGCCCGTCGCTGACGCCGAAGATCGCCGCCCGGACGGCGCCGGAGCGGTCGGGTCGGTGCCAGGGCTCACGGAACCCGATCCGGGAGCCGACGCCGGCCGCCTCGGGGCCGGGCCCGGAGGCGGCACCCCGGCGCAGGGCCGCGAGCGCCCGGGCATGACCGCGCTCGTCCTCGGCCATGCCGGGGGCGGCGTCGGGGGCGGCGTCGTAGCGTCCGGCGTCCGCCCGCTCGGCCCGTTCGATGACCGGCAGGACGGTGTTCAGGGACAGTGAGCGGGCGGTCAGGCCGAGCGCCCGGGTGCGCAGGCCGGGCCGCGCCGGCGGTCTCGGGACGCCCGCTCCGGCCTCGCGCAGCCGCTCCTCCCAGTGCGCGGCGTGCCGGCGCTCGACGTCCGCGAGCTCGCGGAGCACCTCGGCGCGCTCACCGTCCGCGCTGTCGGCCAGCCGGTCGTAGAGCATCGCCGCCTCGCGTTCGGCGGCGAGCAGTTCCCGCCACCGCGCGGCATCCCCACCGGTCGACGACACCTCAGCCCTCCGCACCCGGCCGATCGGCGGCCCGATGATCGGCGGCCTCGGCGTAGAACCGCGCGAGGTGCTCCTCGATCAGGTCGGCGGCGCGCGGGCCGTCACCCGCCCGCAGGGCCCGGTGGATCTCCCGGTGCTCGGTGTGCAGCCGCCGCGCCACCCCGAGGAAGTCCGGGGACGTGCGCAGCCGCCTCAGCAGCGTGGAGCGCATCGAGTTGCGCAGCGCCGTGGTCATCTCGGCGACCAGCGGGTTGCCACTGGCGCGCGCGACGGCCACGTGGAAGCCGAAGTCCTCGTGGTTGAAGACCTCGGGACTCACCTCCACAGCCTCCATCGCCGCCAGGTGCCGCACGATGGCGGCGTGATCGGCGTCGGTGGCGTTGACCGCGGCCAGCCGGGCGGATTCGCGCTCGAGGGCGATCCGCGCGCGGACGACGTCCTGCGTGCCCACCGTCGCCAGGGTGACGTGCAGCCGGACCAGGCGGGTCAGCGCCTCGCCCGGGGCACCGATGAGCACGGTTCCGGCGTCACGGCCCGATCCGGTGCCCTGGGCGATGACCCCCAGCGCGTCGAGGACCCGCAGGGCCTCACGCACCGCCACCCGGCTGACCCCGAGCGCCTCGGCGAGGTCGCGTTCGGCGGGTAGGCGGTCGCCGACCCGCAACCGTCCAGCGGCGATCTGTTCCTCGATCTGGTCGAGCACCAGCTCGTGGGTCCTGGCTCGGCGAACCGGCTGCCAGTCGCCGCCCGGGGCGAGCCCGCCCATGACCATCACGCGCGTCACCTCCCGTCATCCGGGACGCCGTTCGGCCCGGTTCGGCCCGGTTCGGCCGAGGACCTGGGGCGGACCACCCTTGGTCGCCATCCTAGTGCGTCATACCTCATATGTGGTCTGACCACAACTGGATGCTCGCACCGCGCCCTACCTCGCGCCGGTCTCGCCCCGGTCTCGGGCCCTGCTCAGCTGGCCCGGGCGGTCAGCCCGACATCGACCGGGACACCGAACAGGTCGTCGAAGACCCGCTCCCGGTCGAAGGCCAGCGCGAACTCACGGCCGCGCCGCTCGAGCTCGTGACGCCGCTGCGGCGACATCTCCAGCACCACCCGGTCCAACGCCGCCCGCAGCGCCGCCACGTCGCCGGCGGGAACGATGACGGCGGCGTCGCCGACCGCCTCCAGCGTCCCCCCGGTCACCGTGGTGATCACCGGACCGCCGCCGACCAGCATCTTCTCGGCCAGGGAGATCCCGAAGGTCTCGACGAAGTCCGGCTCCGGCTTGGTGGGCAGGGCATAGGTCACGCAGCCCCGCATCAGCAGCGGCTTCTCGTCGTCGTCCACGTCGTCGAGGAAGACGATCCGGTCGTCGCCGTTGGCCAGGGCACGGACCTCGGGCAGCGCCGGCCCGGTCCCGGCGACGACGAGCTTGACCCGCTGGCGCGCGCGCGAGGACGCGTAGGCCTCGATCAGGTCGTGCACGCCCTTGGCGCGGGCGACCCGGGACAGGAACAGCACGTACCCGTCGCGCTCCAGACCACGCCGGGCCAACGCGGCGTCCACGTCCGTCGATTCGGTGCCGAAGAAGGCCGAGGCGTGGATCGGCGGGTAGCTGACCGTCACCCGCTCCCGGCACTGCGCGGCGAACCGGGTGCCGAGGTGCGGGTCGACCGCCTCGGCTGCCAGCTCGATCTCGTCTCGGGTGTACTCCGAGACCGCCACCACCTCGTCGTGGGCGAGGTAGGTC
>CAYYCE010000019.1:0-15678 GCA_964469635.1 uncultured Kineosporiaceae bacterium | reverse complement strand
CGGCGCCGGCGGAGCCGGCGAGTTCGACGAGCTCGAGCAGGAATCGGGACGGCGAGCGCGGCCGCGCGCCGTCGCCCCACGCCGCCCCGGTGAGCAGCAGCCGGCGCCGCGCCCGGGTCAGCGCGACGTAGGCCAGCCGGCGCTCCTCGGCGACATCGTGGGCTCCGCAGTCGGCGCGGAACGCCTCGAGCGAGTCGCCGAGCTCGCCCTGGGTGGTGGCGGGGCGCCAGCTCCAGTCGGGCAGCGAGTCGATGTCGCCGCGCAACGGGTAGGGCAGGGCCCCGAGGGCGGTCAGCCACCCGTTGCCGGCCCCGGGGGCATGGCCGGCGTGACCGTTCGGGAAGGTTCCCTCCACCAGCCCGGTCACCGCCACCGCATCCCATTCCAGGCCCTTGGCGGCGTGCACGGTGAGCACCTGGACGGCGTCGGGACGCACCTCGCCCAGCGGCGCCTCCAGGCCGCGCTCCTCGGACTCGGCGGCGGCCAGCCAGGCCAGGAACGCCCCGAGCCCGGGCCGGTCGCCGGCCTGGGCGAAGGCCGCGGCGACGTCGGTGAACGCGTCGAGGTTGGCCCGGGCGGCCGCGGGCCGGCATCCCGGGCGGGCCGCCACCTCGACGTCCAGCAGCAGGGCGCGCTCGGTCATGGCGACGAGTTCCGGCAGCGGCACACCGATGCGGCCCCGCAGCCGGCGCAACAGCTCGGCGAGGCGGCCCAACCGGTGTCGGCCGGGGCCTGAGAGCTGCTGCCCGTTCGGGCCGCGCCAGTCCGGCGGCGGCAGCTCGTCGAGGGCCTCGGCGAGCGACAACTCCTCGGACCGATCAGCCACCGCGTTCACCGCGCCGTCCGGGCGCCGATGCAGCAGACGGGCCCAGGCCCCGAGGGCGTCGAGGTCCGCCGGGCCCAGCCGCAGGGCGGCGCCGGTGAGCAGCCGCATCAGGGCGTCGCCGCGGGAGGCGTCGTGCACCACTTCGAGGGCCGCCCGCAGATCGGCCACCTCGGGCACGTGCAGCAGGCCGCCCAGCCCGACGACCTCGACGGGCAGTCCACGCCTGCGCAGCGCCGCCTCGACGATCGGGAACTGCGCCCGGGCACGACATAGCACCGCCACCGAATCGCCTGCCCGCCAAGAGGTCTCGGCGAACTCGGCGACCGCCGCGGCCTCGTTCTCGACCGTCGCGTGCCAGGCCAGGTGGACGTCTCCAGCGTCGGCGTCGGGCCGGGCACGCAGCGGCGGCACCTCGACCCGGGCCGCCCGCGGGGCCCACGACGGCGCCGCCCGCAGGGATGCCGCCACGTGATTGGCCGCCCTCAGCACCGCCTCGTCGTTGCGCCAGCTCGTGGCCAGGTGCGCCGTCCGGACCTGGGCGCCGCCGGGGGCGGGGAAGTCGACCGCGAACCGTTGCAGGTTGCCGGCCGAGGCACCACGCCAGCCGTAGATCGACTGGTGCGGGTCGCCGACCGCGGTCACCGAGTGGCCGTCGCCGAACAGGGTGCGCAGCAGGTCGAGCTGGGCGTGGCTGGTGTCCTGATACTCGTCCAGCAGCACGACGGCGAACCGGGACCGCTGCTCGGCCCCGATCTCGGGCACCTCCCGTGCCAGCCGGGCCGCCAGTGCGACCTGGTCGCCGAAGTCCAGCACCCCCAGGTCACGCTTGCGGCGCAGATAGGCCTCGACCAGCGGGACCAGCCGGCGCCGGGCATCGAGCCGGGTGAGTACGTCGCGCACGCGCCGGACGGGTCTGCCCGGCACACCGTCGCCGACCGCGGCCGGCAGCTCCGGCACCCGTTCCAGGATCTCGCCGACGACGCCGTCGACCTCCGACGGGGCCCTCAGGTGCTCGGCGCACTCCCCGGCCAGGGCGAGGACGGCGTCCACCACGCTCCCCCGAGCCGCCTCCACACCGGACATGTCGCCGTCCCAGCCCTCGACCAGCTCGTCGACGAGCTGCCAGGCGCCGGCCTCGCCGATCAACCGGGCTCCGACGTCCAGACCGATCCGCATCCCGTGATCACCCAGCAGCGAGGCGGCATAGGCGTGGTAGGTGGACACGGTCACCGGCCGGGTGTCCTCGGGGTCGCCGAACCCCTTGCACGCCAGCGCCCTCAGCCGCAGCCGGACCCGATCGGCCAGTTCGGCGGCGGCCTTACGGGTGAAGGTCAGCCCGAGCACCGCCTCGGCGGCGACCTCCCCGTTGGCCACCAGGTGGACCACCCGGGCGGCCATGGTCTCGGTCTTGCCGGAGCCGGCCCCGGCGACCACCAGCAGCGGCCCGGCCGGCGCCTCGATCACCGCGATCTGCTCATCGGTCGGCGTGGGCCGATCCAGCACCCGGGCGATCTCGATGGCCGACAGCCGCTCCCCGCCAGGTCGCGGCACCTGGGCCGGCTCGGCTGACGGCGGCGACGCAACGGTGGGCGTGGCGACGGGCATGGGCGTGGCGACGGGCATGGCGACGGGCATGGACGGCAGCGCGTCCAGGTCGAAGCTCAGCTGCTCCTCGTCGTCCGGGATCCGCCCCACGTGCGCCCGGCCGCCGCGCCGGTCCGCCGACCTCATGCGCCCACCCGCCTCATTCGCCGACCTGCCGCCCCTCGAGCTGGGCCGGGCAGCACCGGCGCAGATCACACATGCGGCAGCGCGGGTTGACGGTGGCCGAGAACCGCCCCGCCGCCATCTGCTCGGCCACCGACTCGATCAGGTCGCGCGCCCAGTCGGGGTCGTCGTCCTCGGCCAGCGGACCCTGCTGCTGGACCCTCACCGACCTGGTGCCGCCGCCGAGTTGGACCAGGGCGGCCCCCGCGGTCGCGGCGCCCTCCTGCTCCTGCACCGCCAGCTGGTAGACCCCGAGCTGAGCGTGCCGGTCCAGTTCGGCCGCAGTGGGTTTGGCCCGCCCGGTCTTGAGGTCGATCACCACCAGTGCGCCGTCGCGGTCGCGCTCCAGCCGGTCGATGCTGCCATGGATCGCCGCCCGACCGATCCGGGCGGACACCTGGTACTCGGTGGCCACGAGCTCGCGGCCGGTCCGCCGGCTGTGGTTCACGTACTCGGCGAGCTTGTCGAGCATCCGTTGGGCCTTGGCCCGTTCGACGTCGCCGACCCAACCGGGCCCCAGCCCCAGCCGGTCGATGCGTGCGGCCAGTGCCTCCCGGAGCAGCTCCAGGTCGCCGCCGGGAACGGCGTCGGCCACCTCGTGGACCAGGGTGCCGACCTCGACGACGGTGCCGGCCGGGCGACGCCCGCCCGAGCTCTCGAGCAGCCACCGCAACGGACACCGGTCGAAGGCCTCGACCCGGGACGGCGAGACCCGGACGACGTCGCCGTCGCCGCGCAGCGGTGCCGCGGTGGACAGCTCGGCGAGCCCGTACCAGTCCTCGGGATCGGCGCCGGGCACCCCCTCGGCGGCGAGCCGGGCCAGGTGGGCCGCGGCCCGGCGGCGACGTGGCTCCGGTTCGAGTGGCTCCGGTTCGAGCAGGACGGCGCGAAGCTCGGCGACCAGCCCCGACAGGGTGGCCGGACGCGGCACGTCCGTCAGCGGCCTGTTCTCGACCTCGGCACCGGCGAGCGGATCCACCAGATCCAGCAACGGCGAGGGCTGCTCCTCCTCCGAGCGCACCGCGGTCACCACCAGCTGCCGGCGGGCCCGGGTGCAGGCCAGCAGGAACAGCCGCAGCTCGTCGTCCAGGACGGCCCGGCGCTGGCCGGCCTCCGGCCGCGGGTCGAGGTCGCGGTCGAGCAGGTCGGCGAGCGCCTGGGCGCGCAGCAGCGAGCTGCGCAGCCGCAGGTCGGGCCAGCGCCCCTCCTGCACGCCCGCCACGACCACCAGGTCCCACTCACGGCCGGCCGCACCGGTGGCCGTGACCAGGGTGACCGCGTCATCGGCGGGTGCGCGCCCGGCCAGGGTGTCGGCGGGCAACTCCTGCCCTTCCAGGTAGTCCAGGAACGCCGACGGCGCGGCGTGGGGCAGCCGGTCGACGAAGGCGGCGGCAGCCTCGAACACCGCGACCACGGCGTCCAGGTCGCGGTCGGCACGGGCCCCGGCGGCCCCGCCGGCCAGCGCCGTCCGCCGCCACATCGGCCCCAGCCCGGTGGCCTGCCACACGGCCCACAGCACGGCCTCGACGGTTGGCCGGTCGACGGCGGCCGCGGCTCGGCCGGCCGCCAGTGCCGCCGCCACCCGCCGGGCGGGAGCCGCCACCGTGGGCGGCGGCTCACCGGCCTGGTCACCGAGCTCGGCGAGCACCCGCTCGACGCCATCCGGATCGGCCAGCAGCTCCACCAGCAGCTCGTCGCTCGCCCGGCCGCCGCCGGCGGCCAGCTCACGGCCCCGCAGCAGCCGCCGCAACCGGCGCAGGCCCAGGGTGTCCGCCGCGCCGATCGGCCCGGCCAGCAGCTCGACGGCGACCTCGGCGGTGAGCCGGGACGGCTCCAGCACGCAGGCCAGCACCAGGCGCAGCGGCACCACGGCGGGTTCGTCGCGCACCGGCAGCTCCGTGCCGGGGACGGCGACCGGGACGTCGGCCGCGGCCAGGGCACGGCGCAGCGCGGCCGTGGCCCCGACCGACCGGACCACCACGGCCATCCGCCCCCAGGGCAGCGGGCGGTCGACGTCGAGGTGGCGGCGGCGCAGCAGCTGTGCCACGAACGCGCCCTCCTGGGCGGGCGATGCCAGCAGGTGCGCCTCGACCAGGTCGTCCGCGGCGCCGACACCCGCCGCCGGCGGGCGCGCTCGGCGGTGGGCCACCAGGGCGGCCGTGGAGATCCGCCCCGTGATCCGCTCGGCCACCGCCCGCAGTCGCGGTCCGTGCCGGTGCACCGTGCCCAGCACGACCTGACGGGCGGGAGCGCCGTCGGGGCCGCGCAACCGGGAGGCCATCTCGGCCAGCAGCCGGGGCCGGGCCCCGCGGAAGGTCTGTGCGGCGACGTCCGGGTCGCCGACCAGCACCAGATCGCGGCCCCCGCCCGCGAGCAGGCGCACCAGGGAGGCCGAGGACGTGGTCAGCTCCTGGGCGTCCTCGACCACCACGAGCCGTCGGCGCTCGCGCTCGGCGGCCAGCAGCTCGCCGGCGGCGGCGAGCAGGTCGGCCGCGGCGCCGACGATCCCCGCCGGGTCGAAGGCCCCGGGGGCGGCGAGGGAGGTGACGTCGAGGTACTCCGCGAACACGTCGGCGGCCGCCACCCAGTCGGGGCGAGCGTGGGTGTGCCCGAGCCGGGCCAGGTCGGAGGGCGACAGCCCTCGCTCGGTGGCCCGCATGATCAGGTCGCGCAGCTCGCCGCGGAAGGCGCGCAGCGCGCGGACCTGCCCGTCGATGCCGGCGGGCCAGGCGGGGGCGTAGCCGACCCCCTCGAGGTGACCCGCGAGCAGTTCGGCCAGGATGCGGTCCTGTTCCGGACCGGAGATCAGCCGGGGCGGCGGCTCGCCCGCGGCGACCAGCGACCGGCGCAGCAGGCCGAAGGCCAGGGAGTGGGGGGTGCGCGCCAGCGGCTCGCGGACCGTGCGCGCCAGCCGGGCCGTGAGCCGCTGCCGGAGCCCGGACGCCGCGAGCCGGGTCGGGGCCAGGACCAGCACCCGGTCGGCCGGCACGCCGTCGCGGACGACGCGGGCCACCACGACCTCGATCAGGGTCGTGGTCTTGCCGGTGCCCGGCGCCCCGAGGATCACCAGGGGCCCGGTGCCGGCCCGAACGGCGACCGCGGCCGCCTGGGCCGCGTCGAGTTCCGGCGGCGACGCCTGGACCGGGGCCGCCGGCAGCAATCTGACCCGGTCGGCGGCGTCCACGGGGCTCGGGCTCACGAGGTCGATCCCACCACACCGCACCGACAGCCCGAAGCCGATCCGGCGCGGCGCCCGGACGCGGCGCCGGCTACGGCGCGGGCGGCGGTGCGCCGTCCCAGCGCGCCGTCCCGAGATCGACCCGGGAACCGCCGGGGCGCAGCGGCGTCCGCTCCAGGCGGTAGTGCCGCAGCGCCTCGCGCTCGTGGCCCGGCGGCGGCGAGCCGTCGGCCTTGAGCACCCGCCACCACGCCACCGCCCCGCCCCAGCGGGCCATCACGGCGCCGACCTGGCGGGGTCCGCCGCCGCCGAGGTACTCCGCGACGTCCCCGTACGTCATCACCGATCCCGGCGGGATCGCGTCCACCACGTCGAGCACGGCCGCCGCGTAGTCCGGCAGTTCGGCGCTCGGTGCGTCGGAGGGGACCATCGGTCCATTGTGCTGGCCCGACATGTCTACGCTGCGGGCCATGAGCGAACAGACGCCACAGACCCCCACCGTCATCACCGTCGGCGAGAACGGACCGAACATGGTGGTGGGCTCCGTGGAGATCCGCAACGCCGCCGGCGAGCTGGTCAAGACCGCGGGCCGGGTGGCCCTCTGTCGCTGCGGCGCCAGCGAGAACAAGCCGTTCTGCGACGGCAGTCACAAGCGGATCGGTTTCACCGACCCCGGTCCCAGCGCCTCGCCCGCGGGCTGAGGTCCGCGGAACCGGAGGCCCACCGGCCGCGTCCCAGGGCTGCGGGTGAGCCGCCCGCGACACCCCCGGCGGACGGAGGCCGACATGGCCGGAGCACCGAACGCACGGACCCTGGTCTCGACCGCCCTCGGATCGGCCCTGGCCGTGGCCGTCGCGGTCTCGCTGGGCCTTGGCGACCGGACCGCCCCGCAGCGGTCGGCCACCGCCGACCGCGCGGACGGGGCGCAGGCCGGGACCACCGCGCTGAACGCCTCGCCGGTGGCGCTGACCACGTTCGACTCCTGCTCGGCGGTGCTCGACCGCTACCGGGCGACTGCACTGCCGCTGGTCGGCCCCCACGGCCTGACCGGCTCCCCCCGGCCGGCCGTGGACGGCGTGATGCCGGTCACCGCTGACGCGCCGGACCGGGCGACGGCGACCCCGCCCGGGGCCGAACGGGGCGCCGCCTCGTACTCCGCCGCCACCTCGGCCTCCGGGACCACGGTGCAGGTCGCCGGGGTCGACGAGGCCGACCTGGCCAAGCGGGTCGGCGATCTGCTGCTGGTACTGCACACCGGCCCGGTCAGCGGGGCCACGACGTTGAACCTGCTGCGCACCCACGGCCCCGGCGAACCCGCGACCGAGATCGGCCGGTTCGCCCCGGGCTGGTCACCCACAGGCCTGCTGGTCGACGGCGACATGGTGCTGCTGATCGGCGACGGGGGCGCGGCCCTCCCGGACGGGGCTCCGTTCCCTGCGCTCCCGGCGTTCCCGGGCCGGCGCACCAGGATCGACCAACTCGACATCTCCGACCCCACCGGCCCCCGCCGGTTGCGCAGCCTCGCCGTCGACGGCTCCGCCGCCGGCGTCCGGATGGTCGACGGAGTCGTCCGGATGGCCCTCACGAGCACTCCCTCGCTGATCCTCGACGGCACCGCCGGGGACCCCGAGCGCTCGACCGAGCACAACCGGGGCGTGGTCGAGGACTCGACGATCGACGACTGGGTGCCGCACTACGACCTGAGCGAACCGGACGGCACCCAGTCCTCGGGACGGCTGGTCGACTGCGCCGACATCGCCGTACCCGCCGACCCCGCGGGTGTCGCCACGCTGACCCTGCTCACCGTCGACCTGCGGGCCGACGGGCTGGGCGGCCGGCGGAGCACCGCGGTGGTGGCCTCGGGCAGCCTGCTCTACGCCACCCGGGATCACACCTACGTCGCCACCCCGATCGGGCCCGCGAGGGACCCGAACGCGCGGACGGCGACGCTCATCGCCGGTCGCGGCCGCACCGCCGTCCACCTGTTCGACACCTCCGGCCGGGACGCCGGGCGCTACCTGGCCAGCGGTTGGGTGCAGGGAACTCTGCTCAACCAGTTCGCCATGGACGAGTACGACGGGGTGCTCCGGGTCGCCAGCACGGACAGCGCCGTGGGGGGCATCCCGGTCGAACCGCTCCGGGCCCCGGCGGGCGGTCCGGCGGCGGTGACGGTCCCCGATACCGCGGCGCCGCCGCCGGCCACGCCGAACGTGCCGCAGAGCCGGGTCACCGTGCTGCGACTGCAGGGGTTGCGACTGGTCGAGGTCGGCAGGGTCGACGGGCTGGGAGCCGGTGAGCGAATCTACGCCGTCCGGTTCGCGGGCCGGATCGGCTACGTGGTGACGTTCCGGCGAACGGACCCTCTCTACACCCTCGATCTGTCGAACCCCACCTCGCCGAAGACGTTGGGCCAGCTGAAGATCCACGGATATTCGGCCTACCTGCAACCGGTGGGCGAGAACCTGCTCCTGGGACTGGGCCAGGACGCCACCGACAGCGGACGCGTCACCGGACTGCAGCTGTCGCTGTTCGACGTCGCCGACCTCGCAGACCCCAGACGGATCGCCCGGGTGAGGCTGCCCGGCGCCTACTCGGACGCCGAGGCCGATCACCACGCGTTCACCCTCGCCGACGGTCTGGTCCTGATCCCCTTCCAGCGCACCACATCCGATGCCTCACCCAGCTTCGACACCGGGGTCCTGGCGGTGCCCCTGACCGACCGGGACGGTTTCGGCGAGGCCGTCGTGCTCCGCGCTCGGGCAAGGGGCCCGGTGACCATCCCCCGGACCGCACCCGAGGAGCAGACCGCGGCCGGCTACCTGGACGTCCCACAACGAACAGTCGTGGCCGACGGCGCGATCTGGACGCTCACGGCGGCGGGGGTGGCCACCCACGACGCCGCCACCCTCGACCGGGTCGGGTACACCCCGCTGTCCTGAGGTCGCCCGCCCGGCTGCGACCTCAGGACGGGGACCACACCGGCGCGTCCCCCTGCCCGACCGCCTCCACCAGCGTCTCGATGTCGAACGGGCCCGGGAGCCATACCGGACCGGGGCGCGCGAACAGGAACCCCTGCAGCAGATCGACCCCGAGCACGCGCACCCGCCGCAGGTCGGCGGGCCGCTCCACGCCCTCGGCGCACACCAGTGCCCCCGAGGCGTGGGCGAGCTCGACCACGACCTTGATCAGGTCGGCCCGGACCCGGTCGGCGGCGCATCCGTGCACCAGATCCCGGTCGACCTTGACCACCTTGGGGCGGATCGTCAGCAGCCGGCGCAGGTCGCCGGCGCCGGCGCCGAGGTCGTCGACGGCCAGCCACGCGCCGCGGTCGGTGAGCTGCTTCAGCAGCGGTGCCAACTCGTTCCAGTCCACCACCGACTCGTCCTCGACCAGCTCCATGACGACCCCGTCCAGCGACGGCGGCAGCTCCGCCCAGAACCGCGGGGACCTCAGCGCGCTCGCGGTGACGTTCAGGAACAGCGCGGCGCTCTCGGGCCGACCGGGGCGGTCGAAGGCCCGGGCCACGACGAACGCCTCGAGCACGTCGCCGTGCCCCTCCCGGTGGGCCTGGGCGAAGACCGCCGCGACATCCGAGCTGTGCCCGAACCGGCTGAGCGTCTCGTAGCCGAAGACCTCCCCGGTGGCCGCCGAGACGATCGGCTGAAGCACGAGCTGCACGGCGCGCAGTTCCTCGGACAGCGCCTCGGAGGTGTGCGACCGGGTGTACTCGAGGCGGTCCCCGCCGAACCGCTTGGCGTCGGCGAGGGCCAGCGCCGCCGCGTCGACCACCGAGCCCGCGTGGGTGCCGGGCAACCATTGCGCGAGCCCGGCGGAGAAGGTCTGCCCGGACGGCGTGGCCGCGCGCAGCGACCCGACCAGTTCCACGGCCTCGGGCAGGGCGAGACCGGCCAGCCGGACGGCGAACCGGTCGCCCGCGAGCCGGGCCATGGCTCCCCGGCTCTCCACCCGGTGCTGCCAGGCCGCGGCCGCGTCGCGCAGCAACAGGTCGCCCGCCCGGCGGCCGTGGATCTCGTTGTAGTCGGCGAAGCGGTCCAGGTCCACCAGGGCCACGCACACCGGCTCGCCGGTCCCCGCGGCCACCAGCGTGGCCCGGGTGATCTCCTGCTCCCAGCCGCGTTCGTTGAGCGCCCCGGTCAGGTCGTCCGCCCGTGCGAGGGCCTCGAGCTGGGCCTCCTGGTAGTGCACACGGCCGAGCAGGTTCAGCATCCGCGCCAGCATCAGCACGTTGACCACGGCGATGCCACCGATCACCAGGATCCAGGGCGTGGGCCGCGGGGCGAGCACGGCCAGCAGCAGGGTCCCCGCCGGCATCGCCGACCCGAGGGCCAGCGGCATCAGGGCCAGGGGGCCCGGGGGGGTGGGGCGCCGCGTGGACTCCACCAGCGACGTCATGTCCGGTCTGAGCGCCGCATAGGCCACCAGGGCGAAGGGCGCCGCCCACAGCGGGGCCATGACCCGGGCCGCCCCGGCGGATTCCGGCGCCAGGACGCGACCGACGCTCCACCACAGGTCGGCGGCCAGCACGAATCCCAGAGCGGCGGAGACGGCGATCCAGGCCGGGGTGCGCGGACCCGGCGAGGCCCACAGCCGCTGGGTGGCCACGGCGAGCAGCAGGACGGCGGTCACCAGGGCGAGCAGGACGGCCCGGGAGACGGCCGAGGGCTCGACGGCCTCCAGGGCGGGCAGCACCACCAGCGCCAGGGCCGGAACCCCCGTCCCGCAGAGCACGATGGCGGTGTCCAGGCCCGCGCCGGGGCCGCTCTGCGCGATGTACCGTCGGCGACGGGCGGAGGCCAGGGCGCCGACGCTCATCGCGAGTACCCCGACCAGGCAGAAGCTCCCCCAGACCCAAGCGGGCTCGCGGGAGTGGGTGTACCCGGTCACCACCCAGATCAAGTCACCGACGGCCGTCGACGTGAAACCCGCCAGCAACCAGTACCAGGGGCCCAGGGACCTGCCCCGACGCCGCGACAGCGCCCACCAGGCGGCGCCGAGCCAGGCGATGTCGACCGGCAGGTACAGCGTCGCCAGCAGCAGGGGGTCCCACACCACGACCGCGAGCAGCCCCAGCAGGCCCAGGCCTGCCACCAGCGGCACCACACGGCGCGGAGACACGTCGAGTCCATCGGCACGGCGCGGGACGGTGTTGATCGCGGGGAAGGCGTGCACCCCCAGATGGGTGAGGGGGCTCAGTAGAGCGGTTTGTCCGGCTCCACCCGGCGCACCCAGGCGAGCACTCCGCCGTCCAGGTGAGCCACACCGTCCCGGCCCGCCGCGACCAGGGCCGCCAGCGCTCGGGCCGACCGGACCCCCGACTTGCAGTAGAGCACCAGCGGACGGGCTGCCGTGCCGTTCTGCGGCCCCCCGACCTGCTCGGTGCCGCCCAACAGCCTCAGGGCCTCGGGCCGTACCAGGCCCTCGCCGTCCAGCAGGTCGCCCATCGGCAGCGGGATCGAGCCGTCGATCTCGACGACGTCCCGCTCATGGGATTCGCGCACGTCCACGAGCAGGAAGTCCCGGTGGCCGCCGGCGCGTTCGGCGAGCATGGCGGCCAGCGTCTGCGGGTCGATCGACCCGGCGGCCGCCGGGACCGGCTCGGGCAGGGCACAGGCGATCGGGTCGTCGACCACCTCGGTCACCGGGATCCGGTCGGGGTCGGGGCGCACCCGCACCGTCCGCCAGGTCATCTCCAGGGCGTCGAAGACCATCAGCCGGCCCACGAGCGGCTCTCCGATGCCGCAGATGAGCTTGACCGCCTCGGTGGCCATGACCGACCCGATGGCCGCGCAGAGCACCCCGAGCACGCCCCCCTCGGCGCACGAGGGCACCGCCCCGGGCGGCGGCGGGGTCGGGAAGACGTCGCGATAGACCGGGCCGCGGCCGGGCCAGAACACGCTCACCTGGCCGTCGAACCGGTAGATCGATCCCCAGATCTCGGGCACGCCGAGCAGTTCGCAGGCGTCGGCGACCAGATAGCGGGTCGCGAAGTTGTCCGCGCCGTCCAGCACCAGGTCGTAGCCGGCCAGCACCTCGAGCGCGTTGGCGGCCTCGAGGCGGACGGCGTGCCGCTCCACCCGCACGCCCGGGTCGAGTTCGGCGACGGCGTCGGCGGCGCTGTCCACCTTGGGCCGGCCGACGTCCGAGACACCGTGGATCACCTGCCGCTGCAGGTTCGAGAGGTCGACCACGTCGTCGTCGATCACGCCGAGGGTGCCGACCCCGGCGGCGGCCAGGTAGAGCACCGTCGGACTGCCCAGGCCGCCCGCTCCGACCACGGCCACCCTGGCGTTCGCCAGCCGACGCTGCCCGACCACTCCGACGTCGGGCAGGATGACGTGCCGCGAGTAGCGGGCGATCTGCTCGGCCGTCAGCTCGGGTCCCGGCCGGACCAGGGGCGGCAGACTCATCCGGCCAGTCTGGCCCCGCCTCAGGCGTGGGGCCAGCTGTTGGGCAGGCACCCGCGCAGCCCCTTGGTCTGCTGCATCATCACCGGGGCCGGCCTGCCCCTGCCGGGGCAGGACACGTGGCCGTGGCCCAGCACGTGACCGACCTCGTGGTTGACCAGGTAGCGGCGGTAGCCGGTGCGGTCGGAACCGTAGTCGGGGATGGCCCGGACCCAGCGGGCCAGCGTCAGGATCGCCGCGCTCCCGCGGGAGCAGGACAGCTCTCCGTAGGTGATCAGCGGCGAGCACAATCCCGCCGAGGTCTCCGGCGACGCGAGGACGATCCGGATGTCGGCCGCGCCCGCCGTCCGGGAGAACGTCGCCTTCCCCCCGTGGCCCCAGCTCCTGTCGTCGTTCAGGGTCGCCAGGGCGAAGTCGGCGAACGCCTCGCCGTCGACGTCCAGGCCCTTTTCGACCTCGACCCGGACCCGGTACACCCGGCCGCGGCCCGGTGCCGCGACGGTTCCGGGCACCCTGGCGAACGAGCCCCTGCCGCGCTGCGGCACCGCGGACGTGAGCACCCCGGCCGCCCGGTCGGCCGCCGTCACGCCGAGATCCGCCGGGTCCCCGACCTCCGCCGTCTCGCCGACCTCCGCCGCCGGAACGGACGCGCCGGAGGCGGCGGATGCAGCCGGCGCAGGGGTCGGCGACGGCGACGTGGTCGGGGAGGGCGTCGCGGACGGGGACATGGTCGGGGACGACGCGGCCGCCGCGTCGCCGCCGGTCAGCGCCGTCCGGCGGGCCTCGACACCGCGGGGGTGCAATGCCCCCCAGAGCACCGCCGCCAGCGCGAGCACCGCCGCCAGCACAAGGACCGCCGCGCCGACGGGCCGGGCGGACACCGATCGAGGGACGGACCGGGGGGACGGGCGCACGGCGCCGATCATCGCACGGCCGCCGCGCCGCCCTCTGGGTACCATCGAGTACCGCGCGTAGGCCCCAGCCGGGCGGCAGGAGAGGGACGACACGTGACGACGCACGACACCCACGCCCGGGCCACCCGCCTTCCGCGCACCGCCCGCCGTACCCAGCTGCTGGGCGCCGCCCGGGAGGTCTTCGCCGCCCAGGGCTACCACGCCGCCGCCATGGACGAGATCGCCGAGCGTGCCGGCGTCAGCAAGCCGGTCCTGTATCAGCACTTCCCCGGCAAACGCGATCTGTACCTCGCGGTGCTCGACGAACACAGTCAGCAGCTCGTGACCGCGATCCGCGAGGCGCTCATCTCGACCACCGACAACAAGCAACGCGTGGCGGCCACGCTCGCGGCCTACTTCAGCTTCATCGACTCCGAGAGCGAGGCCTTCCGGCTGATCTTCGAGAGCGACCTGACCACCGACCGGGAGGTCCGGGGCCTGATCGACCGCACCACACGCGAGTGCAGCGCCCTGTTCGCCGAGGTGATCAGCGAGGACACCGGGCTGGCCCGGCCCGAGGCCGAGCTGCTGGCCGTTGCCCTGGCCGGCATGGCCCAGGTCTCGGCCCGGTACTGGCTCGAGACCGGTCGCGCGGTGCCCCGCGCGACCGTCGACAACCTGATCGCCCAGCTGTCCTGGCGGGGCGTTCGGGGCTTCCCGAAGAACGACGGCCCGGCGCGCCCCCGGGGGGACGGCGCGCCCGATCCCGGGCTGCGTCCCGAGGTCGGTTAGCCTGACCGCGACCGGCGTGGGCCGTCACCACCGAGCCCTGGCCATTCCGTCGTCACTGCGAGCAGGAGGCACCACCGTGGAGGTCAAGATCGGCGTCCGGGACGTCGCGCGCGAGGTCGTGCTCGAGTCGGAGGAGACCGCCGAGGCGGTGGCCGACCTGGTCGCGGAGTCCATGAAGTCCGGTTCGATGCTGAAGCTCACCGACGACAAGGGCCGCCAGATCCTCGTCCCGGGATCCCTGATCGGCTACGTCGAGATCGGCGCGCCGGCCTCCCGCCGGATCGGCTTCGGAAACGTCTGACGCCGTTCAGGCGGCGAGCCCCAGCCTGGCCATCCGCCGGCTGTGCGCCTCGGTGAGCCGGCCGAACATCGCGACCAGCGCGGTGAGGTCGGCCTTCGGGCCGATCAGCAGGGAGGCGAGCGGCTCCCGGTCGGCGGCCACCCGCTGCGCCTGGCTCAGTGCCTCGCCGACCATGCGCCGTCCGTACAACGCCAGCCGGCCGGCGACGCGGGGATCGATCTCCATCGCCGCCTTGACCTCGCGGACCACGACCCCCGCCTGACCCTCGTCGCGCACGACGTCGCTCACCAGGGCGTGGATGTCGGAGCCCACGAAGGCGCTCACCTCACGATAGAAGTCGGCACCGATGCCCTCGCCGACGTAGGCCTTGACCAGGCCCTCGAGCCAGTCCGAGGGCGCGGTCCGCTCGTGGAAGGCGTCGATCGCGACCCGGAACGGTTCCATGGCCTCCTCCGGCACCACGCCCATCTCCTCCAGCCGGGCGCGCAGCGACTCGTAGCGGCCGAACTCGGTGACCGCCAACCGCGACAGCTCGGCCCTGGCGGCCAGGGTGGGGGCCAGGTGGGCGTCCGCGGCCAGTTGCGAGAACGCCGTCAGCTGCCCGTAGGCCAGCGCGCCGATCAGATCGACCACGGCCGCCCGGGTCTGCGATGTGTCGCTCATGTGCCGAGCGTAGCCAGCCGATAGCCATCCCAGCAGGTAGCATTGATCCGTACGCGGTGACCGGTCGGACGACGATCGGCTCCGACCAGCCAGCGGATGCAGGCCCGCCGAACGAATTCGGACGGCGCGCGGCCCCCGCCACAACAGGAAGCATGTCCGTGACCATCGAAGACCCGAACACCCCTGTGTCCACGTTCGCCGACATCGGGGTGCAGGCCCCCATCGTCGAGGCCCTCACCGCGGTGGGCATCACCCATCCGTTCCCGATCCAGGCGCTCACCCTGCCCGTGGCCCTGACCGGTCACGACATCATCGGCCAGGCCAAGACCGGCACCGGCAAGACCCTCGGCTTCGGGATCCCACTGCTGCAGCGGGTGATCGGCCCGGGTGAGGAGGGCTTCGAGGACCTGCCCGCGCCGGGCGCGCCGCAGGCCCTGGTCGTCGTCCCCACGCGTGAGCTGGCCGTCCAGGTGGCCAACGACCTCGACGCGGCCGCCACCCGGCGCGCCGCGAGGGTGCTGACCGTCTACGGCGGCCGTGCCTACGAACCGCAGGTCGAGGCGCTGCGCAGGGGCATCGAGATCGTCGTCGGCACTCCGGGCCGGCTGCTCGACCTGGCCCAGCAGAAGCACCTCAACCTGGGCCACGCCCGCGTCGTCGTGCTCGACGAGGCCGACGAGATGCTCGACCTGGGCTTCCTGCCCGACGTCGAACGGATCCTCGCGCTGACCCCGGCCGGCCGGCAGACCATGCTGTTCTCGGCCACCATGCCCTCGGCCGTGGTGGCCCTGGCGCGCAGCTACATGACCCAGCCCACGCACATCAGGGCCCAC
>CAYYCE010000018.1:0-15993 GCA_964469635.1 uncultured Kineosporiaceae bacterium | reverse complement strand
GGATGGCCAGTGCCCTCAGCGCCGATGCGGTCGCGGCCGGGACCCCGGTCCGGGTCACGTACAGCAGCGGCCTGCCCGTGGCCGCGGCCGGCCCCGCGGCGGCCGCGGCGTCGGCGAGGCTGGTGCCCGAGACCAGGATCGGGTCCCGGCCGCGCCGGTTCAGCTGCCGGGCGACCGCCGCGGCCACGCCGTACCGGTCACTGCCCCCGACCCGGACGACGGTGCTCACGCCGTGGCTGCGCAGCTGATCCTCGACGGCCGAGGTGATCGAGGTGGCCGTGCCCACGACGTAAGCGGTGGTGACCGCGTGCGGCTGCAGCGTGCCCGACAGCACGGCGGGCAGCCCGGTGGCCGACGTGATCATCAGCGGGGCTCCCAGCGCCCCGGCCAGCGGGGCCGCGGCCAGGCCCTCCATCGGGGCCTTGGACGAGGCGAGCACGACAGTGTGGGCGTCGGGGTAGCGCGACCAGCCGGCGATCACCGACGAGGTGTAGACGTTGTTCGTGGCGATCCGGCTCGCCCGGCACACCGCCGGCGGCGAGTGGAGCGAGGGCAGCACCTCGACGTCCTCGTCGTGGCGCACCACCCCCACCGGTGAGGACGAGACGACCGAGACCCGGTACACCCCCGGGGCGACGGGATGGCCGGAACGGTCGGTCTGGTCCCAGACGGCGCGCACGCGGCTCGTGGTTCGCCCGCTCAGGGTGGCCACCGGGGTGCGCGAGCAGATCGGCACGGCCGTCAGGGTCCACTTCTGGTGAGTGGGGACCGAGGCGGAGAAGGTCACCCGGCCGCCGCCGTAGCCGGCCACGGTGGGCGAGACCGCGGCGCCGGTCAGGGCGGGTCGCATCCGGGCCGCGACGGCACCCCGGATCGAGGGCAGCTTCGGGTAGAGCGCATTGCCGGGGCATTCGGTGAACCCGACGTCGCGATGGCCCGAGATCACGTTCAGGCGCACCCGGGTGCCCGCGGCGTACCTGGTGGTGCCGCCGCCCGAGGAGGTCGCGACGACCGAGCCCCTGGGGTTGAGGAAGTACTCGGAGGCCTTCCAGGCGAGCAGGCCGACCAGACCGCGGGTCGCCGCGGAGGTCGGGCTCGAGGACGTGAAGGTGCCCAGCATGGAGACGCCGATGGCGTCGGTGTTGAAACCGCCGGTGTGGGCGCCGTGGACGGCGGCCGTGATGCTGCCGCGGCGCCCTTCGAAGACCCGGCCGTACCGGTCGACCACGAAGTTGTACCCGATGTCGTTCCAGCCCCGGATCTTGGTGTGAAAGGCGTAGATCGAGCGCACCTGGGCGTAGGCCTGGGAACGCGAGTAGGAGTTCGTGGTGTCGGTGTGGTGGACGAACATCGTGCGGACGGTGGGGTCGACGACCGGCTCCTGTTTGACCAGCGACTCATCGGCGCCCCACTGCGCCCGGGTGACGATGGCCGGTCTGCCGGTCGTCGCCGCGGCCGTGGCGAGCGGTCCGGAGCCGGCGTCGCTCGCCGCGCGTCCGCCGTCCACCAGGACGGCCCGCAGACCGGCCGGCGTCGTCGCCGGGCCGCCGTCCACCTTCACCTGGACGCCGTCGGCGCCGCCGGTGAGCAACGGGGTGGACGCCTCGGCCTCACCGGCCGCCGGTGCCCCCTCCCGGCCCGGGTCGGGACCGTGATCCTCCACCCCCAGCAGGTGCCACGGCGTCCACGCGCCGTCCTCGCGGACCCGCACCGACATCGTGGTCCCCTCGGCCACCTCGCCCGACCAGGTCAGGGCCACCAGGTCGAACCGGGAGGTCGCGCGGGTCGCGGTGAGCGCGACCGGACGTCGCAGCATCGCCGTGGGCGCCGAGGGCGCGGCGGCGTCCCAGGCCCCCTCGTCGACGCCGCCGACCGCGAACGACGTCACCGAGGAGGCCACCGCCCTCGCCGGGGCGGCCAGCGGGTTCCGGGCCACGGCGGCCAGGTCCACGGTGGGCAGGGCCACCAGGACGGGTGTCAGCACGAGTGCGGCGACGGCCGATCGCACCGTGGGCAGGCCGAGGACTCGGCGGCGCATGGATCTCCCCCCGCTGGGCTTGTTCACTTCTGTCACACCGGCAACACACGGTAGCCACAACGTGGCACACGCCACTGGGCGACACAGGGGCGGCCGAGTAGATTTCGCCCGTGGACAAAGTCGTTGCCAGCGCCGCCGAAGCCGTAGCCGACATTCCGGACGGCGCATCGCTCGCCGTCGGGGGATTCGGGATCAGCGGAATCCCAGCCGTCCTGATCAAGGCCATCCTGGAGGGTGGGGCCACCGATCTCGAGGTGATCTCCAACAACTGCGGTGTCGACGGCTGGGGTCTCGGCCTGTTGCTGGACGCCAAGCGCATCCGCCGGATGGTGGCCTCCTACGTCGGTGAGAACAAGGAGTTCGCCAGGCAGTACCTGTCCGGTGAGCTCGAGGTCGAGTTGACCCCCCAGGGCACCCTGGCCGAGCGGCTGCGCGCCGGCGGGGCCGGGATCCCGGCCTTCTACACCGCCACCGGCGTCGGCACCCAGATCGCCGAGGGCGGTCTGCCCTGGCGCTACGGCGCCGACGGTTCGGTGGCCGTGGCCTCACCGGTCAAGCCGACCACCGAGTTCGAGGTCGACGGCAAGCAGCGCACCTTCGTGCTGGAGCAGGCGATCCGGGCCGACTACGGGCTGGTCCGGGCCTGGGCCGGCGACCGGCACGGCAACCTGGTCTTCCGGCGCTCCGCTCGCAACTTCAACCCGTTGGCCGGCATGAGCGGCAGGATCACCATCGCCGAGGTGGAGCACCTGGAGGAACCCGGCGAGATCGACCCCGACGCGATCCACCTTCCCGGCGTGTTCGTTCACCGGGTGGTGCCGCTGTCCGTCGAGGAGGCGCACGACAAGCGGATCGAGAAGCGTACGGTCAGGCCCCGCCCGCGCGACATGTACGGCGCCGGGTCCGAGGATCTCGAGGGCTGAGGAGCACCGATGACACTGACCCGTGAGCAGATGGCCACCCGGGCGGCGGCCGAGCTGCACGACGGCTCCTACGTCAACCTGGGCATCGGTCTGCCGACCCTGGTACCGAACTACGTGCCCGCCGACGTCGAGCTGGTGCTCCAGTCCGAGAACGGCATCCTCGGCTTCGGGCCCTACCCGTACGAGGGTGAGGAGGACCCCGACCTCATCAACGCGGGCAAGGAGACCGTCACCCTGCTGCACGGCGCCTCGTTCTTCGACTCGGCCACCTCGTTCGGCATGATCCGCGGCGGCAAGGTCGACGCCGCCATCCTGGGCGCGATGCAGGTCTCCGCCGACGGCGACATCGCCAACTGGATGATCCCCGGCAAGATGGTCAAGGGGATGGGCGGTGCCATGGACCTGGTCCACGGGGCCAAGAAGGTGATCGTGCTGATGGAGCACGTCGCCAAGGACGGCTCTCACAAGGTGGTCTCCGAGTGCACCCTGCCGTTGACCGGCAAGGGCGTGGTCAACCGGATCATCAGCGACCTGGCCGTCATGGACGTCACCGACGACGGGCTGGTGCTGCGCGAGCGCGCCCCCGGCGTGGGCGTCGAGGAGATCCGGGCGGCCACCGGTGTCGATGTGGTGGTCGACGGCGACGTCCCCGAGATGCTCGTCTGACACCACGCCGGCACCACAGGCCCGAGCCGTTGTCAGGGTGGATCAGGGCGTCGGCAGGGTGACCGTGGCGACCCAACTGCTCGGCAGGCCCAGCGCGGAGCGGAACGCCTCGCCGGACAGCGTGCGCACCGTCCCCGCACCCGAGACCGCCCTGACCCGCAGCGCCGCCCCGGACTCGTCCCTCGAGGTCACAGTCACCGACGCGAGACCCGAACCGTCGGTGATCGCGAAGGCCGACAGCAGCGTGGTCACGCCCGCGGCGCGGGTCCAACGCGCGAAGGAGGGGTTGATGCTCGCGTCCAGGCTCCACGGATCGGGCACGCTGCGCAGGTAGGGCACCGAACCGCCCCAGACCCGCACCGGGTCGCGGGTGGCTCCGCCCGTCGAGGAGGAGTAGTAGGCCGCCACCGGCCTCCCCCGGTAGAGCACCGCGATCCCCGAGCTCGCCGACGGCGCCGTCGCGGCCACCGCCGCGACCCATCGTGCGCCGTAGTCGATCGAGCCGACCCGCTCACCCTCCTTGGCCCAGCCCACATAGACCTGGCTGCGCTGGTCGTCCCACACCTGACAACCGCCGCAGTCGGCCCTCGTGGGACTCGACGCACCGATCAGCGCGTAGCTGCGGGCCGCGATCGCCTGGGCCTGCAACGCCGCCGCCGGCCACGACGAGGGCATCTCGTCGATCCCGCGCAGGTACCCCGAGTGCACGTCGACCGCGGTGACCGCCTCGAGCAGGCCGCCGAGCGGCACCAGCCGCAGCCGCCCCCACCGGTAGGAGCGGTTCTTGGCGGTCGAGGAGCCCGAGAGCGCGGCGGACAGGCCGACCCGGGTGGCCGGTCCGGCCCAGGCGGCCGTCCCGGTCCACGTGACGTCCAGGGCGGCGGTGGTCAGCGTGACCGTGCTCCCCGAGGCGCGCACCACGTGCACCCCAACGGCGCTTCCGGACGGCGTCAGCACCACCTTGTCCCCCACCGCCAGCAGGATCGCCCCACGGCCCTGCGGACTGAGCCGCAGCCGGTGCCCACTCGTCCCCGAGACCGCCACCGGGGCCAGGACGACGCGGCGCCCCCGGTGCACCACGTTGACCCGGATGTCGACGTGGTCCGGGACGGCGCTCACGCTCACCCCGGTGAAGTAGTGGTTCACGATCTGGGTGGCGCTCGATCCGGACCGGGCCATCCCGTACGCGCCGTACTGCGACATCCCGACCCCGTGGCCGTACCCCGACCCGGTGACCGTGGCGCTGCCGCTGCGGACCGGCACCGGGGAGGACGCCGAGGAGGCCGACGAGGAGGCCGACGAGGAGGTCGCGCCGGCCGGGTCGTAGGCCCGCACCTGCACCTGTGTCACGCCGGGGCCCGGGCCGAACCGCTCGGCCCAGGCCGGCCCGGTGCCCGGTCCGACCAGGCCCGCGGTCACGGCCGCGCAGGCGACGAGGACGGTCTGGACCCGATGAGCGGCACTCGGCATGACCGACCCGTCGGCAGCGCGGGCCCGGATCCGATCGCCCGATCGGGCGGTGCCGCGATGGCGCGACGGTCCCGGGCGGCCGGACGGGACCCGGTGATGCTCAGACCTCGACCGGTGGGGCGTCGGCCACCCGGGAGTGGACGTCGGCGGGGACGTTCCAGCCGTAGCTCAGGTGCGGCCGCCCCCGGCACAGCTGCCAGGTGATCGGCCAGGACTCCAGCCCGACGATCACGATGTGGTCGAGGTCCTCCGGCCGGACGTCGTGCAGTCGGCGCCGCAGCGCGCGCCACAGCATCCACGGCCGCACCGCCCGGTAGGCGCGCGAGTCCATCCAGGCCCGCCACAACCGGTCCGGGCGGGCCAGCACCCGGTTCACCCCGACCGTCCGCTCGGTGGCGACCAGGTCCAGCCCGAGGACGCCGTCGGGCAGGTCCGGTGAGACCGCGCCGTCCGCGGTCACCAGCAGGGCCGACCCGCCGGCGGCCGTCAGTTCGGCCAGCATGTCCACGACGGCGCGGCGGCGCGCCGGGCCGATGCACACGGCCAGCACACGGGGCCTATCGGTCACGGATCATCGCCTCCACTTCGGCCCCCACCGGGTTCATGGCCAGGTCCCAGGTGTGCAGCATCGCCACGGCGCGACACGCCTCGAACTGCTCACGGGTCTGCTCCCGCGCCGCCCGAACGGCGGCCACCAGGGCGTCGCGCACCGAGGCGGCGTCCACGTGCTCGACCCCGAAGAACAGCGGGTAGTCGCGGAACACCTCGGTGGTGTGGTTGCGGGGGTCGTGCACCCCGACCACGGGACGACCCGCGGCCATGTAGTCATACCCCTTGCCCGCCGTCATGTACCTCGAGGACGGCAGCAGCATGGCCAACACGTTCATCTGCCCGTAGACCTCGCCGATCCGGGTCTGCGGCACGGGCCCCCGGTAGCCGACCCCCTCGACGCCCGAGGACAGCCGGGCCCGGATCGGAGCCTCGGTGTGGGTGAAGAACCCGAGGTAGCCGTAGAAGTCCATGGCGGCCTCGGCGAGTTCGCTCTCCTTGCGGGCCAGGGTCCAGCCGTCGAGGAACTCCTCGATCGGCAGGTCGCCGCGCACCGTGCCCACGTAACCCACCCGGACCGGGGCTCCCGCCTCGGGCGGGGCGAACGGCACGTCCCCCACGACCTCCTCGGCGAGCCCGTTCTCCACCACCCGGACCCTGGCCGCGGCCGCCGGGTACCGCTCCCGGTACCACTGCCCCAACGGCTCGTTCACGGTGACGGTGAGCGCGGCGTTCTCGACGATCCGCCGCTCCCAGCGGAACGCCGGGTGATCGGGCGGGAAGGCATCCTCCTCGGTGAGCGGATTGAGGGTCCACGGGTCGTGGTAGTCGACCACGTACGGACGGCGCAGCAGCCTGCCGAGGTGGTGGGCGGCGCCGTACTGGGCGTACGGGTTGCCGGTGGCGAACACGGCGTCCACCCGGTGCCGGGCGTGGATGCGCAGCCCGTGCGCCACGAACAGCGGGATGATCGAGGCGTAGATCTCGGGGAATATCCGCCGCCGGGCGATGTCGTGGGCGCGGATCCAGGCCCGCGGGAAGTTGGCGTGGGCCCAGGACATGGTGCGCACGTCCTGGCGCAGGTGCTCGCGCGGCACCGCGACGGTGACCACCCTCACCCCGGGGTCCACGGTCCGCTCCAGCTCGGTGTCGATCACCCCGGACCGCTCGACCCAGTATTCCCGGTCGGCCGCCAGGACCGTGACGTCGAAGCCCCGCCGGGCGAAGTGATTGGCCCAACTCCGGATCCGATACACGCCGCTGCCGCGCGCCGGGGGGAACTGCATCCCCAGCAGCAGGACGTGCGGGCGGGACCCAGTCACGGAGCGGCGACCTCCACACCGAGGAACGGAGCCAACACCTGCGCGGAGCGCCGCCCGTCGTGCAGCTCGTGCACGAACTCCGGCCCCGCCTTGGCCATCGTGCGGGCCTCATCCCGGTCGTCGAGCAGGCGTTGCACGACCGCGCCGAGGCTCCTCGGCGTGGCCTCCACGACCGGCACCGGCAGCTCGACCAGGCTGCGCAGGTCCTCACCCAGATGGCCAACGACGACGCGTCCGCTGGCCATGGCCTCACAGGCCAGCACCCCGTACAGCCCGAGCAGCAGCTGGTCCACCACGATGTCGGCCGAGCGCACCAGCTCGGCGGCCTCCGCCGGCGGCAGGCCGGTGACCACCCGCAGCTCGATCAGGCCCCGCTCGGCCATCGGCCGCAGCACCCGCTCGACGTGCTCGGTGCCCTTCAGAGCCGGATTGGAGGCCAGGTGCACCACCAGCGGCCGGGCGCGCTCCATGACCGGTGGGCCCGGGGCGAACGCCTCGGTGTCGACGACGACGGGCAGCCACTGCGCCCGATCGGGCAGGTACTCCAGCTGGTCGGGCGTGGAGGCGAACAGCGGGCCGGTGAAATTCCGCAGCCTCGGCAGCAGCGCGTCGCAGCGCGCCTGCAGCCGCCGGGTCAGCGCACTCTTGCGGTCGGCGAACGGCGAGAACTCGTGGCTGAGCCGGTGCCGGCGCGGATCACGCACCTCCGAGCCGTGGAAGACCAGCCCGACCTCGACCCCGCCGCGCCTGAGCAGCTGCGCGTCACCGAGGAAGTCGCGCCCGGTGAGGCTGCCCAGCATCGGGCGACCGGCCTCGAGCAGTACGTGGGTCCACGACGAGCCGGCCCTCGCCAGCGCGCGCAGCTGCCAGTCGACGTCGTCCCGGTAGGTCTTCCGCGACACGAGCTCGTCCGCCGGGTAGTCGTAGGCGTCGTTGCGGATCGCCACGACGTGGCCGGTGACGCCCTCGAGGTGTCTCTCGGCGCTGCGGGCCCAGGCCCAGGCCTGTCCGGCGCTGTTGGCCGGCCCGATGGCCAGGGTGGCGTGGTGGGCCCGATCGGGCTCCTGCGTCTCGGGGGGTTCGGCGGTGGTCAGCGCCGCCCGGGCCTCCTCGACGCCGCGCACCGGCCACCCGGGCAGCAGGTCGCGGTAGACCTGTTGCAGCACCTCGGCCTGGGCCTGCCAGGTGTAGCGATCGGTGAGTGCAGGGTCGGCCATCCGCGCCCGGATCTCCCCGCGCCGGGCCATCACCCGCTCCACTGCGGCCGCCAGGTCGGCGGCGTCGTCGGCGGTGTGCACCTCGCCCAGGTCGTGCTCGCGCACGAACTCGGCCTGCGCCCGACAGTCGCTGACCACCATCGGCAGCCGGGCGTGCAGGTACTCGAACAGCTTGTTCGCCAGGGCCATCTCGTGGGAACCGAAGTGGCGCAGCGGGATCAGCCCGACATCGGCCGAGGACAGGAACGCCGCCACCTGGTCGGTCGCCACCGGCGCCACCAGGTGCACCCGCGAGCCGACGCCCAGCCCATGGGCCTCGTTGCGGACGGCGAGCGCCCCCGGCGCCGTCACCGACGGCACGGCGACCACGGCGAGGTGGACCTGCGGCAGATGACGCAGCGCCGCCACCGCGGTGCTCACCCCGCGGGCCGGTTGCACCCCACCGCTGTAGACCAGCAACGGAGTGTCGGGACCAACCCCACGGTCGGCGAGGACCTGGCGCAGCGACGAGGCGTCGACGCCGTGGGCCCCCAACGGGGGAACATTGAGCACCACGTCGGGGGTCCGCGCCAGGTGATACCGGTCGGCCAACGCCCGCGCCAGTGGCGGCGAGACCGTGATCACCCGGTCGGCCTTGTCCGCCCAGCGCCGTTCGAGGGCCGCCCAGGCCGCCACCACACGAACCGTCCGGGCACCGTGGCGGGACAGCCCGGGCACCCACTCGTGCGCGTCGTAGACCCACGGCACGGGCCGCCCGGCCGCCCGCGCCCGCGCCACGGCACGGCCCACCACCGCCAGGAAGTGCATGTCGTGGGCGTGGATCACGTCGGGTTCGAGCTCGTCGATCACCGGCCCGAAGGCCATCTCGTAGTCGCCGACCTCGGGCACGATCCGTTCCGGGGAGGCGGCCACCCCGGTGTGCTGCATCCCCCGGTCATAGGCCTTGAAGGCCAACATCGCCCCCTGGACCGCCCGCCGACGGCCCACCCCGGCAGCACGCACCGACAGCCGCCGGGCATCGAGCAGGGAACGATTCAGCCGACCGTACAGGCCGCCGTGCAGGGCGGCGTCCCGGTGCGCCAGGGCGAGCCTGCGGCGGTCGTAGGCCTCCTCGACCGGGTCGGTGACCAGCCAGTCGAGCCGTCCCTGCCGAAGGCGGGCCCGGCGGTGCAGGCGGCGGTTCCGCATGATGTAGTCGACCGGCACCCGGACGATGGTGACGTCCCCCAGCCGGGAGGAGCTGCGGCGTCGTTCGGGGGTGGTACCCACCACGGTGACCCGGGCCCCGAGCGCGGCGACGGCCAGCGCGCTCTTACGGACCCGCGTGTCGATGGTGACGTTGTTGCACACCAGCATCACCACATGCGGGCGTTCGAGAGCTTCAGCCATGTCCAACCTCCATGTCGGGCGAGGGCGCCAGCACTCCGGTCCGGTCCAATTCGACCACCGGGCGCAGACCGGGGTGAGCGGCCAGCAGGGTCCGGGCCAGCGGCGCCGACTGGCAGTCGCCGAGGACGAGGGTGGCACCCTCCAGGAACGCGCCGTCGAGCCGGGCCGACCGGCGGGCGACCCCCCGGCTCGCGGCGGGCCGACGCCACCGGTCCCGACGCCACCGGTCCCGACGCCACCTGCCGAGGGCCCGCCGCAGCCGGCGCAACGGCGGCTGCGGTGTCCCGGCCGCGGCAACGGCCACGCCCGCCGCGGCGGCCTGTCGCGCCAACCGGTCGTCGTCCGTGATCAGCGTCGCCGGAACCCCGAGCGCCCGGACGGCCTCCAGTTCCGCCTCGACGTGATAGCGCCGCCACCCCGAGACCGCCGCGAGCACGACCCGGTCGGGCGTCGGGCCCGTCGCGTCGGCCGCCGCGGCCGCGGGCGGTTCGCCCGCCAGGTCGTAGGCCTTCGCCAGCTCCCCCGCGATCGCGGCGCGCCCGTACCGGGCGTCCAGGGTGGCGCGGGCGGCGGCGAGGTCGAGCGTGTCCAGGTTCGCCGACAGCTCCCGCCAGGCCGCCACGATCTCGTCGGGGTCCTCGCTCACCTCGACGAACCGCCCGACGAGGGCCTCGACCCCTGCCAGGGCCTCCTGCGGCCCGCCGCTGCGGGTGACGATCACCGGCAGGCCGGCCGCCACCGCCTCGGGGACCGCCAGATGGAAGGTCTCGTAGCTGCTCGGCGCCAGCAGCAGGTCGAAACCGGGCAGCGCGGCGAGCAGGTCGCGGTGGCGCACCACGCCGCGCAACTCCAGCCGGTCGGCCGCCCCTGCCTCGCGGGCCACGTCGACCAACCGGCCGGCGAGCGGGCCCTCGCCGAACCTCGTGAGGGTGAGCGCGCCGTCGTCCCGGGCCGCTGCGGTGAAGGCACGCACCAGCCGGAGGACACCCTTGCGCTCGGTCAGGCTGCCGGCGAACACCCAGCGGCGCAACGCGGTGGGCGGGGCGGACCGGCGTGGGACGCCGGTGAAGTCGACCGGGTTGGGCAGCACCCGCACACGATCGTGCGGGTCGGGAACGGCATCGAGGATCTGGCGCCGCAGCAGGTCCGAGACGCAGAACACCGCCTCGGCCCGCTCGATCAGCTCGGCGTAGTGCTCCCGGGCACCCGGCTGGGCCAGCACGTCCCGCAGCGCGGTCGAGTGCTCCGTCGCGAAGACGCGGGCCCCGGGCTCGGCCAGCCGCGCGGCCGCCAGACCGCCGAGGTAGCCGACGTGACCGTGGACGACGGGCGAGGCGAACGTACCGATCACGCGCGACAGGTCGCGCACGAGGGCCTCGCCCCGCCGCGCCCAGTCGGCGCCGCCGACGGTGAACACGGGGACCCGGTCGACCGGTCCGGCCACGCCGTGCACCCTGGTGCCGCCGGCGGCGCGCAACCGGTCCAGGACCTCCTCGAAGGCGGGCCGCAGCACCTCGGTCGCCCGCGCCGTCCCGCCGGGCCACTCCTGCCCGTGCACCACGTGCACCCCGCCCGCGCCGGCCACCGCCGGGATGGCGGCGGCGAGCGCGGCGTGTTCGGCCACGAAGGAACCCGCCATCCGGTTGTACGGCGTCGGGTACCAGGGTGTGGCGACGGTCACCCCGAACCGGTCCCCCATTGCGGCAGGGTCAGCCACGACCGACGACACGCAGGGTGACGTCGGGCCAGTTCGCGGCCTCAAGCACCCCACGACCGTCGACCACGGTCCGGACCCCGGGAAGGTCGGTCGCGGTCAGCTGTCGGTAGGCGGCGTGATCGGTGTGCAGGATCGCGGCGTCCACGGTCGCGCCCTTCTGGTACGGCGTGAACCCGAACGCGACCAGCTCCTCGTCGCGGAACATGGGGTCGTCCACGAGCACCTCGGCGCCCCGCTCCCGCAGCGCCGCGACGGTGGCGAAGACACCGCTGAAGGCGGTCTCCTTGACCCCGCCGCGGTAGGCGGCGCCGAGCACCAGGACCCGCTGTCCGGCCAGCTCGCCGTGGGCCCCCTCGAGCACGCCGACGCTGTAGAGCGGCATCTCGGCGTTGGCCTCGCGCGCGGCCCGCACGATGGTCGCCTCCGGGTCGTTGAACAGGTACAGCCGCGGGTACACCGGGATGCAGTGACCGCCGACGGCGATCCCGGGGCGGTGGATGTGGCTGAAGGGCTGGCTGTTGCTGGCCTCGATCACCTGGTGGACGTCGATGCCGCTGCGGGCGGCGAACCGCGCGAACTGGTTGGCCAGGCCGATGTTCACGTCGCGGTAGGTGGTCTCGGCCAGCTTGGCCATCTCGGCCGCCTCGGCACCGCCCAGGTCCCACACCCCGTTGGGGCGGGCCAGGTCGGCGCGCTCGTCGAAGGTCAGCACGGACTCGTAGAACGCCTGGCCCCGCTTGGCGCTCTCTGCGTCGAGGCCGCCGATCAGCTTGGGGTACTTGCGCAGGTCCTCGAAGACCCGACCGGTGAACACCCGCTCGGGCGAGAACACCAGGTGGAAGTCCTTGCCGGCGACCAGGCCGCTGACCGCCTCGATCATCGGGGCGAACCGGGTGCGGGTGGTCCCCACCGGCAGCGTGGTCTCGTAGGAGATCAGGGTCCCGGGCTGCAGTCCGGCGGCGATGGAGCGGGTGGCGTCGTCCATCCAGCCGAAGTCGGGGTTGCCCTCCCCGTCGACGAACAACGGGACGACGACCACCACGGCCTCGCTGCGACGCACCGCCGCGACGGTGTCGGTCGTGGCCTCGAGCCGGCCGCCGAGCTCGGCGGTCCCGCCGACCACCTGGGCCAGGTACTCACCCAGGTGCGCCTCACCGGGGAACGGCTCGATCCCGGCGTTGACGGTCTCGACGACCGCGGGGTTGACGTCGGCGCCGATCACGTGGTGTCCGCGGATGGCGAACTGGACCGCGAGCGGCAGGCCGATCTTGCCCAGGGCGACGACGGTGATGTTCACGAAGACCTTCCATCGGTGAGAACCAGGAGCGAACCGAACGACTGGGCGTCGATCCCGTCCGGAGTCGGTGGGGCAACGAGATCGGAGTACAGATCTCGGATGGTGCTCTCCTGCCCCTGCCAAGAGTAGCGGCGCCGAAGCTCCTGCCAGTGCCCCGACGCCGCCGCCCGGGGATGATCCAGGGCCCGGCGGGCGGCGCGGGCCAGATCGGCGGCGGCCGCCGCGTCGTCCGGCGCGTCGGGGGGGCCGAACGAGAACACCTCGCCGAGGTCGTGCTCGCGCACGAACGCGGCGATCAGCGCGGCGTCGCAGGTGACCATCGTCAGCCCGGCGTGCAGGTTCTCGAACAGCTTGTTGGGCAGCGCCGCCTCGATATTGGCCGAACCGGTGCGAATCGGCATCACCGCGACATCGGCGCCGGACAGGTAGTGCAGCAGCAGGTCGGGATCGACCGGTGGCGCGACGTGGAACCGATCGGCGACCCCGAGCGCCTCGGCCCGGGCCCGCAGCCCCGGCAGCAGCGGGTGCGGATGCGGCACCGGCACCACCACGGCGTGGACGCCGCCGAGCTCCGGGCGGGCCAACGCCTCGACCAGCACGTCGATCCCCCGGGCCCGGCTCACCGCCCCGCCGTAGACCAGGAGCGGCACGCCGTCCGGCAGGCCCACGACCTCGCGCACCGTGGAGGTTGCGGCGACGGCGGTGCCACCGGGGCGGCGGTCCGGATCGTCCACCGGCACGTTGAGCACCACGGTGGGGCGGCGCGGCAGCCGGTAGCGCCGCTGCAGGGTGTCCGCGATCGGCTCGGAGACGGTCACCACCGCGTCGGCGTCACGGACGAACCGGGCCTCCTCGCGGACCAGCACGGCGTGCCGGCGGCGGTTGCCGCGCTCCTGCACCGGCAGGCCGGCGAAGTCCTCACGGGCGTCGTAGACGACCAGGCACCGCTGCCCGCCGGCGCGGCGGCGCCGGGCCGCACGCACCGCCGTGCCGAGCACCAGCGGGTGGTGGACGTGCAGGATGTCGGCGGCCAACTCGTCGAGCACCGGGGAGAACGCCGCGGCGTAGTCCTCCACCTCGGGCAGCATGCCGCGGGTGGTGGCCAGCAACGCGGTGCGCGAGCGGACGGCGTCCCAGCGCCGCCAGGCGAGGCGGTGCGTGACGTTGACGGCCCACTGGGCGCGCCAGCGCAGCCGGCGGCCGGTGAGCCGGGCCCGGGCGGCGAGGCCGCGCGGGGTGAGCGGCAAGGACGTGGCGACCGCGGCCCGCAGCTCGGCGATCCGGGTGTCGAGCTCGTCCTTGGGCGTCCAGTCGAGGATGCGGAACTGGCGGCGCCGCCGGTGCACCACCGTGTGCCGGTGCAGGTCGCGGTGGCCGGTCCCGACCGGGACCGCGTGCACGGTGACGCGGACCTCGCGTCCGCCCGGGCCGGTGGCCGTCAGGTGGCGCAGCGGGACCACGGCGTCCGGCTCCTCGGCCGAGAGCACGTGCACGTCGTAGCCGAGCCGCGCCAAGGTGAGCGAGACCTTCTTGGCCCGCGAGTCGCTCTCGATCGCATTCGCCCGGAACACCACCACACGCGGACGATGCGGCATCGACGCAGTCGGCGGCCCCGGCACGCCTTCACGGTAGCGTCTGCGGCGTGAAGGTCCTCAGCGTGGTCGGGGCGCGGCCCCAGTTCGTCAAGCTCGCCCCCGTGGCCGCCGCCCTGAACACCGCCGGGGTGGAACATGTGATCGTGCACACCGGGCAGCACTACGACGCCCTGATGTCCGATGCGTTCTTCGCCGACCTGCACATCCCCGACCCGGACGTCCACCTGGGAGTGGGCTCGGGCAGCCACGGCGTGCAGACCGGCGCGATGCTCGCGGCGATGGACGAGGTGCTGCCGGCGCACTCCCCCGACTGGGTGCTCGTCTACGGCGACACCAACTCGACCCTGGCGGGCGCGGTGGCGGCGGTGAAGCTGCACCTGCCGGTCGCCCACCTCGAGGCGGGGCTGCGCTCGTTCAACCGGCGGATGCCGGAGGAACACAACCGGGTGCTCACCGACCACGCCTCGGATCTGCTGCTGGCCCCCACCCAGGTGGCCATGGCCCAGCTGGCCGCCGAGGGGCTCTCGGATCGGACCGCCCTGGTGGGCGACGTGATGACCGACGTCTGCTTCCTGGTGCGCGACGCGGTCCGCGGCGTCCCGGCGGAGCTGCCGGACGGCGTCGACGCCGGTGCACCGTACGTGGTGGCGACGATCCACCGCGCCGACAACACCGACGATCGCGACCGGCTGGCGGCGGTGGTCGAGGCGCTGGCCTCGGTGCCGGTGCCGGTGGTGCTGCTGGCCCATCCCCGGCTGCGGGCCCGGGCGGAGGAGTTCGGGATCGATCTGGCGGGCCACGGCCCGCGGGGCGGCCTGCACGTCGCCGACCCGCTGCCGTACCCGCAGATGGTGCGCGCCGTGATGGGTTCGGCCGGCGTGGTCACCGACTCCGGCGGGCTGCAGAAGGAGGCATTCCTGTTGGGCGCCCCGTGCACCACCCTGCGCACCGAGACCGAGTGGACCGAGACCCTGGCCGAGGGGTGGAACGTGCTCGACCCCGACCTGAGGCGGATCGCCGACGTCGCGGTGCGCGAGGCGCCCAACGGCCCGCCGGCGATGCCCTACGGCGACGGCAAGGCGGCCCACCGGGTCGCCGAAGAGTTGCTCGCCGCCGGCTGACCACGCCCGCTGACCGGCATCGCCATGTGGAATGCGCGGCGTGCCACGCGTTTCGCATGGCTGGCCGTTGGTCAGGAGGGCGAGGCCTCCACCACGCGGCCCTCGCGCGCCGAGGTGATCACCATCTCGGCCACGGCCACCGTCGCCAGCCCCTGGCGCATCGTGACGATGTCCATGTTCTTGCCGAGGATGGCGTCCCGGAACGCCTCGTGCTCGGTGCGCAGCGGCTCGGGCTTGGCGAAGGCGAACCGCACCATGTCGCCCTCGGCCACACCCCGGAACGCCGAGATCTCGTCCCACGTGGTGGGAATCAGGCCATTGGCATAGAAGGTGAGGTCGGCGGTCAGGGTGTCCGCGACGAACGCGCCGCGCTCGCCGGTGACGATCGTGACCCGCTCCTTCATCGGCGAGAGCCAGTTGACCAGGTGCGAGGTGACGGTGCCGTCGGCGAGCTGACCGACCACGGCCACCAGGTCCTCGTGCACCCGCCCGCTCTTGTAGGCCGTCCGGGCCGCGACCGAGGTGAAGTGCTGCTGGGTCACCCAGGCGGTCAGGTCGATGTCATGGGTGGCGAGGTCCTTGACCACGCCGACGTCCGCGATCCGGGCCGGGAACGGACCCTGCCGCCTGGTCACCACTTGGTAGACGCTGCCCAGATCGCCGTGCTCGAGCCGGGTGCGCAGGTTCTG
>CAYYCE010000017.1:0-16180 GCA_964469635.1 uncultured Kineosporiaceae bacterium | reverse complement strand
ACCTTGCTGAGGCTGACGGCCGGGCTGATCAAGCCGACCGGCGGCACGGTGGAGTTCGACGGAACCGACCTGGCGAGCATGTCGGGCGAGCCGCTGCGGGCGATGCGACGCCGGATGCAGATGGTGTTCCAGGACCCGATGGCCAGCCTGGACCCCCGCCAGAGCGTGGAATCTGTTCTGCTGGAACCACTTCGAGCACACAACGTCAAACCCGAGGGCGGCGATCTGGCGCATGTCCGGCGGCTGCTCGACCTGGTCGGCCTGCCGTCGAGCGCCGCCGGCCGGTACCCGCACGAGTTCTCCGGCGGGCAGCGACAGCGGATCGGCATCGCCCGGGCGATCGCGCTGAACCCCGACCTGGTGATCGCCGACGAGCCGGTCTCGGCACTGGACGTCTCGGTGCAGGCGCAGGTGATCAACCTGCTCGGCGACCTGCAGCAGCAGTTGGGACTGACCTACGTGGTGATCGCCCACGACCTGGCCGTCGTCCGGCACGTCAGCGACGTCATCGGGGTGATGTACCTGGGGGCGCTGGTCGAGGAGGCCTCCAGCGACGAGTTGTACGCCGCGCCCGCGCACCCCTACACGATCTCGCTGATGTCGGCGATCCCGATCCCGGACCCGGACGTCGAGGATCGCCGGCAGCGGATCCTGCTGAGCGGCGATCTGCCGAGCCCGGCGAACCCGCCGCCGGGGTGCAGATTCCACACCCGGTGCCCGTTCCGTCAGCCGACCCGCTGCGACGACGAGCGTCCGGCCATGCAGGAATTGTCCCCCGGGCACCGAGTGGCATGCCACTGGGCCGCAGACATCGCCGAGGGGCGGATCACCCCGGTGCAGCAGGCCGCCACCGCCTGAGCGCGGGCCACCCTCAGATCGCGGCGGCGTCCAGCCGTGGGACGGCCAGGACCACCCGGTTCCGGTCGGCCGCCCTCGCCTCGTAGCGGGCCTGGTCGGCGGTGCTGCCGCCCCACGGGGTGACCTCGACACGGCCACAGCTGACCCTGCTGCCAGTGGTCACCGAGGCGGGCCTCACCCGCGGCACAGCTCCCGTACGCTCTGCACCACCAGATCGGGAACCCGGACCTGGGGAAAGTGATCGACCCCGGCCAGGGTGATCAGCCTGGACCCGCCGATGCGCGCGGCCGCCGCACGGGTGGCCTCGACCATGGAGGCCGGTTCGCGGTCACCTGCGAGCAGGAGGACCGGTGCCGACAGCTCATCGAGCCGGTCCCAGATGTCCGCCGGGGGGCGGCACAGTCCGTTGGCGTCGGCCTCGGCCCGGGCGGCGTCCGTCACCAGGGCGCGTACGAACGGCTCGTGCCCGGCGGCGCACCACAGCTCGAGGGTGAACTCGATCAGGGCGTCGCGGTCCGAGGCGGCCGCCACCGCCGCCCAGCGCTCCTCGAGCTCGGGCTGCGGCGGCCAGGGGTAGCCGCTGACCCCGGGCGACAGCAGCACCATCGTGCGCACCCGTCTGGGGTCGGACACCGCCAGCCCCAGGGCGGTCCCCCCACCCATGCTGTGGCCCACCAGGTGCGCGCTGTCCAGCCCGGAATGATCGAGTACGGCGTGCAGGTCCTCGACCCAGTCGTAGGGTTCACCGGCCGGGGGCGAACCCCCGAAGCCTCGGACGTCGAACCGGATCGCGCGGTGGGTCTCGGTCAGCGGGCCCCAGACCGGGTCCCACACCCGCATGTCGGCGATCCCGGGATGGAGCAGCACCACGGGCGGGCCGTCCCCGCCGGAGTCCTCGAACCACAGCCGATCGCGCCCCACCTCGATCAGTTCACGCACCGCGTCAGCCTAGCCGCCGGCCTCGGGCAGACGTTCGCCGGTGATCACCCAGGCGATGGCCGTGACCCCGTCGCCGTCCAGGAACGGCGCCAGCTCCCCGCGGGCCCCGACCACTGTCGCCTCTTCGGAGGCGTCCACCGCCCGGCCGGTCTCGACGTAGCGGTCGATCAGATGCGCCCCGACCGGATCCGGGGCACCGGCGGGGGCGTGGACGGTGACCCAGTTCGGGGAGTCCGGGTTCTGCCGGCCGTCGGTCCAGGGGACCACGTCGGTGTCGTGCTCCATGGACAGGACGGTGACGTCGTCCGGGACCGGGCTGCCGCCGGACGGCGACCCGGCGGTCACCACCGTGGTGATGGTCAGTTCCCTGCGCACCGCCGGGTCGGCCGCGAGTTCGGTGGCGACCATGCCGCCCAGGGAGTGACCGACCAGCAGCACGGGCTCCCCCGGCCTGGCACCGCAGGACCGCAGACCCTGCAGCACGAGCGAGCCGGCTGCGGTCGGCCGCCCCCCGACCGTGGCGACGTCTGCGGCGGCGTCGAACGGGTTCGCTCCCGGACGCGGCGCCCAGGTCTGGGTCCCGGGGATCATGACGATCCACGACCGGCTCCCGTCCGCGGCCAGCACACCCTCGACCCGGATCGATCCCGGCGTGCCGCCGTGGTCCGGGTACAGCTCGGCGGTGCGCGCGAGCAACGAGGCCACACCGGACGGCGCGCGGACCGGCCGTGGCCGGTCGACCACGGTCCTGACCCGCCCGTTCTCGCGCAGGTAGGGCGAGACCCCACCGACTCGGCCCAGCACTCCGGCGGCATGTCGCTGGTGCTCGGGGTCGGCGGCCGCGGCCGCCGGCCCGCCGAGGAGCGAGCGACCCACCGGCCCCAGCAGCCCGCTGACCACACCGGGCAGGCCGGCGCCGACCACGTCGCCCGAGCCCGGGTGGCGGCCCAGCAGGTCGAGCAGCACCTGTCCACCCGTCGCCACGACCGGCACCACCCCCGCGAGCGCGGGAATCGGCAGGGCCAGCACCGCCGCGGCCACGATGGACGGGGTGGCATCCCCGACACCGGTGGCCAGACCCCGCAGCGCGGCAGCCGCCACGGCGTCGGCCCCCCGGTAGGCGGCCACGGCCGTCCGCAAGGTGGCCCCGAGCACCGCGGCCTCCCCCGCGCAGGCGGCCACCCCGTGCCGGCCGCCGAGCGCCGACAGGACCGCCGACTCAGCGGCGATCCCGGTGACCGGCCGACGAGCGATGGAGGCCAGCAGCATCGGGTCGGCGTCGACCGCCACCAGCCTCGCGGCGACGCCGGCGAGATCCCGGCCCAGCCCGCAGAGTTGCTCGGCGACGATCTCCAGGTCGTCGAGCCGAGCGGTCGTGCCGCCTGCGCCGCCGCGCACCCGCAGCGGGTCCTCACCCGCCGCCGCGGTCACGGCACACCCGCCGGCCGGACCCGGAGCAGCCGCTCCAGCTCGACCGCCATCCCCGCCACCCCGCCGGGCACGGCGGCGGTCGACGGCGCCCAGACCCCGCGCCGTTCGCCCAACTCCGCCACCACCGTCCGGCGATGCGCGCCCGGGTCGTCGCCGACCCAGTGGGTGACCGTGAGCCGCAGGGTGCTGCCCTCCGGCACCCGACCCGCCTCGGCATCGGGGACCCAGCCGAGGAGCTCGGCGGCGGCGTCCTGGGCGGATAGCAGGGCGACGTGCACCCACTCCCCCGCCGGGGCCTCGCCGGAACCGGCCGCCCACCGGGTGAGCGCGAGCACCCCGGCCAGTGCCCCCACCGTGGACAGGTGGACGGACACCAGGACCGCCGGGCCGCGGATGGCCAGCGCGGCGGTGCACTCCGCCTGGGCACGGACCGCGAGCGAGGCGGCCACGGCGGGCGGCATCACGCCGTCCGACCGGGGCGGCTCGGGGCCGCCGCCGTCGGGGACCACCCACTCCGCGGCCGCCGCCCGCCAGGCACGGAAGGTGGGCAGGTCGACCGTGACCCGTGCCGCCGGGCCCGGAGTCACCACGGCCGGCCCACCGGCAGGAACCCGTCGCCCGCGCGCAGCGCCTCGGCGTGCCGGGACATCGCCGCCGCCGCCTGTTCGGTCTGCCCCGCCGCCACGAGGACCCGGCCGCCGGCCTCGGCCAGCGCCGCGCGGAACCGATCGGCGGCCAGCGAGGACCACGCCACGGCGCCGGTCCGGCCGAGTTGCGCGGCCGACTCGTGCAACCCGGCGGCCAAACGGGCCAGGTGGTTCGCCACCTGCTCGACGTGGTGGTCCATCAGCGCTCCCCAGTGCGACGTCTCGACCCGAGGTCAGGAACGCTAGATCCGCTCCAACGAGCTGGACCATGTCGGTGGCCGCTGCCTGTGGACAGCGGTAGCGTCGGAGCCCGCAGTGGACGGAATGACGAGCTGATTGCGAGTCCGCACCGTGACGACTCACAACGAGCGCAGACACGAGCACCCCGATATCGCACAGCCCGGTTCACAACGGCCCTACAGGGTCTGCTTCGTGTGCTCGGGCAACATCTGCCGCAGCCCGATGGCCGAGTTCGTGCTGCGCTCGATGGTCGTCGCCCGGGGACTCGACGGCCTCGTCGACGTCGACTCGGCCGGGATCGGCGACTGGCACATCGGCGAGCGGGCCGACCGGCGGGCGGTCGCGGCCCTCGCCCAGCGCGGCTACGACGGCGGTGCCCACCGGGCCCGCCAGTTCGAGCCCGGCTGGTTCGCCCAGCGGGACCTCGTGATCGCCCTCGACCGGGGCCATCAGCGGATCCTGCGGTCCTGGGCGCCGACCGAGTCCGCCCGGGACAAGGTCCGCCTGCTGCGCGCATTCGACCCCGAGTCCGAACCGGATGCCATGGGACCCGACCTGGACGTCCACGACCCCTACTACGACGGGGCCCAGGCGTTCGCGGACGTGCTCACCCAGATCGAGGCGGCCTGTGCGGGGCTGCTGAACCGGGTGACGGGAGAGCGGGGCGTCGTCGGTTCGCGCCGTGATCCGGCGGTCGGCTGAGGGCCGAGCATGCGGGCGGGAGACCCCGACGAGGCGCCGGCCACCGTGGTCAAGGAACGCCTCGACGCCCCGCCGGGGTTCTTCGCCGTCGAGGCCGCGGGGCTGCGCTGGCTGGCCGGGGCCGCCGCGGACGGCGGCGCCGCGGTCGTCGTCCCGGTGGCGGACGTCGACGTCGGGAGCCGCCGGATTGCCCTGCCGCGCATCCCGCGCCACGGCGCATCGGAGCAGACCGCCGAGGACTTCGGGCGGCGGCTGGCGGCCACCCACTCGGCGGGCGCGCCGTGGTTCGGATGCCCGCCGGAGGGCTGGGACGGGGACGGCTTCATCGGACCGATCCCGCTGCCCCACAACACCTCCGGCGAGCCTGTCGGCTGGGGAGAGTTCTTCGCGCGGTACCGGATCGAGCCGTACCTACGGGCGGCCCGCGACGGCGGCTCCCTCTCGATGTCGGCGGCCCGGACGGTGCACCGGGTGTGCGAGCGGCTGGCCGCCGGGGACGACGAGCTGTGCGGCCCCGAAGAGCCGGTCGCCCGGCTGCACGGCGATCTGTGGTCGGGCAACGTGCTCTGGGGACCGGAGGGCGCGCAGCTGATCGACCCCGCGGCACACGGCGGTTACCTCGACCGGATGCTCGCCGGCTACCACGAGGCCCGGCCCCTGGCCGACGGCTGGCGGCACCGGATCGGCGTGCACCAACTGTTCCCGTTGCTGGTGCACGCCGTCCTGTTCGGGGCCGGCTACGGCTCCCAGGCCGCCGCCACGGCCGCCCGCTACGTCTGAGAGCGACCGCCGGCTGAGGCCGAGAACCGCTGCGGGAGAACCCGTTCGGCCGTGGCCACGAACTCGTCGATCAACTCCTCGGCAGTGTCCCAGGAGCACAACCATCGCACCTCGGAGCGCGCCTCGTCCCAGACGTAGAACGGGGCCACCCGCTGGAGCGGCTCGATCGCGGCGGCGGGCAGCTGGGCGAACACGTGATTGGCCTGCGGGCGTTGGGTGATCCTCACCCCCGGCAGGTCGCGCACCCCGGCGTTCAGCCGGGCGGCCATCGCGTTGGCGTGCGCGGCGTTCCGCCGCCAGAGCCCGTCGGTGAACATCGCCTCGAACTGCGCCGCCAGGAACCGCCCCTTCGACCCGAGCTGCATGGCCTGCTTGCGCACGAACCGCAGCGAGTCCCTCAGCTCCTCGGCGAACACGACCACCGCCTCGGCCCCCATGGCGCCGTTCTTGGTGATTCCCAGCGACAGCACGTCCACCCCCGCTGCCACGGTGATCTCCGCCAGCGGAACCCCCAGCCCCTCGGCGGCGTTGGCGATCCGCGCGCCGTCCATGTGCAGGTACATGCCCTCGGAGTGGGCGAGATCGGCCAGCGCCCGCACCTCGGCCGGGGCGTAGACGGTGCCGAGTTCGGTGGACTGGCTGATCGAGATCACTCTGGGCTGGGTCTGGTGCTCGTCGCCGATCCGGGTCCGGACGGCGAGGACCGCCTCGGGGGTCAGCTTGCCGTCGACGGTGGGCACGTCGATCAGCTTGGCGCCGGCGAAGCGTTCCGCCGCGCCGCACTCGTCCACCGCGATGTGCGCGCCGGTCGGGCAGACGACGTGGTCCCACGGCCGCAGCATCAGCTGCAGGCCGACCACATTGGCCCCGGTGCCGTTGAAGACGAAGGCCACCTCGGCGCCGTCCCCGAGTTCGGCCCGCACCGCGGCGACGGCCCGGGCGGTCACCGGGTCGGCGCCGTAGGCGGCGACGTGTCCGGTGTTGGCGGCGGCGATCGCCGCCATCACCTCGGGGTGGACACCTGCATAGTTGTCACTGGCGAGACTCTGCACGAGCCACATGCTCGCCGATGGGACCCGCCCGGTGCCACACGCGCCGCCCGGTCACCGCCAACACGGCGGCCAGGGCCACGGCCAGTGCGGCACCCCCGAACGACATCGGCGGCCCGCCCCGGTCCACCAGGACACCCCCGACGGCCGTGCCCGCGCCCGCGCCCGCGGTGAACGCCGTCGTCAGCCAGGCCTGGGCCTCGCCGAGCCGATCGCGGGGCGCGAACTCGTCGATGAGATTGCCGAGCATGATGATGGCCGGCGCGATGGCCAGACCGGCCGAGAACAGCACGGGGAGCAGCACCGACAGCGCGCCGACCCCCTCCGACACCAAGAGGGTGACCAGCACCAGACCCGAGGCGAACGCCCCCACGGCGAACGGCAACCGCAGGTGCTCCGCGCCGCGCCAGTGCCGCATCCCGTACAGCGTTCCGCCGACCGCGCTGCCGCCGGCGATCGCCATGAACAGCAGTCCCACCCGGTTCTGCGCGCCGAGCACCTGCTGGGCGGTGGCGGCCAGCGACAGGTCCAACTGGCCGAAACCCACGGCGATCATCAGCGCCACCGCCATGGCGAGCAGCGCCCCCGTCGCGCGCAGCGGGGAACGGCCCCTCCCCCGGACACCGACATGTGGTTCGGGACGCCAGGTGCGCGCGGCGCCGGTGAACGCGTAGCCCACCCCGCCGATCCCCAGGAGAGCCGCGGTGATCAGCAGCGGGACGGCGGGGTGGCCGAGTACCAGCATCGCGGACAGCACCAACGGGCCGCCGACGAACATGGTCTCGGTGACCACCGCCTCCAGCGCGTAGGCCGCCCGACGCCCGGCCTCATCGGCCACGATCACCCGCCACGCGGCCCGCATGGCGGGAGAGACGGGCGGGAACGTCAGACCCACACCCGTCGCGAGCACCACGAGCGCGGCGTCGGGCAGGCCGTTCACCACGCCGAGCGCGAAGCCGACCAGCAGGGCGGCCGAGGCCGCGGATGCCGGGGCGATCACCCGGAACTGCCCGATCCGGTCCAGCAACGCTCCCCAGGCCGGCGAGCCGACCGCCACCCCCACGGTGAAGGCCGCGGTGATCAGCCCGGCGACGGCGTAGGTGCCGCGCACGGTCTGGACCAGCAGCACCATGCCGAGCGGGGTCATCGAGACCGGCAGCCGGGCCACGAACGCCGTCAGGAACGGCCAGAAGGCACCGGGACTGGTGAGGATGCGGCGATACCCGCCCATCAGGGCCGACACCTCGCCATCGGGGCCGATGCCCGTCCGTCAGCTGAGCGCGACGGCGCCGCGACCGGCGAGATCGTGCAGCGTGAGGTCGTCACCGCCGAAGCGGCCCACGTGCATCAGGTAGAGCCCGCGCCCCTGCTGCGACAGCAGCCCGTCGTGGATGGGCACGACGGCGGACGGCGCGACCCGCCGGACGAAGTCGATCGTGTCCCGCACCGCCGTCCACGGGGCGTTGACGGGCACTGCCAACACGTCCACCGCGCCCGGGTCCGCGTCGTAGGCATCGCCGGGGTGGAACAGCACCGGCTCGCCGTCGGCCGACAACCGCACCCCGACGTTGGTCACCCCCGGCATCCAGGCGTGGTTGAACGCGTGCTCAGCCCCCCGGGGGCTCACGGTGACGTCGCCGACGGCGAAGTCCTCGCCCGCGGCCAGGACGTGGACGTCGAGATCACGCTCGCGCAGGATCGCGGCGGTCTGCGGATCGGCGGCCACCCGGGCCCCCGGATTGGCGGCGCACACCGCGGGGAACCGGTCAAGGTCGAGGTGGTCCGGGTGCTGGTGGGTGACCAGGACGGCGTCCAGGCGCTTCAGCTCCTCGAACCCGGCGGAGAAGGTGCCCGGGTCGATCAGGATCCGGCGGTCGCCGATCTCGACCAGCAGGCAGGAGTGTCCGAGATGGGTCAGGCGCATGACGAAGACGGTATGCGAATCACCGTCCGCCGAACAGGCGCCGCAGGGCGCCGCCGCGAGTCGGCCGCGGCGCGGGGCGGGGCGCGGGGCGAGGGGTCTGCCCGGACGGCGCCGGCGGGCGCGGGGTCACCGCCGGGGTGTCGTAGTCCGTGGCGGCGATCGCCTCGACGACCTGCGCCTCGGTGAAGTCGGCCGACCCGGGGATGGACGGGACGAAGTTGACCAGGACGCCGTTGCGCATCACCTGCGCCTCCAGGCTCGCCGTCCCGTCGGTGTCCCAGACGGCCACCCGGTCGTCGTCCAGCCGCACCCGGACCCCGAACTGATAGACCCCTGCCCGCTCGACGTGGGCGATCACCCCTCGGTTCCGAAGGGCCTCGACGACTCGCTCCGCACGACTCTCCTGCATCGCAGCACGCTAGCGGCAGTTCCTGAGAGCCTGCTGTGACCGCCGCGGTCGCCGACGGATACGCTGACCGCCGTGGATTCGTCGGACGAATCGCCGGCGGGAGCGGTCACCGGTCCGGAGATCGACGTCCCCGTCCCAACCGGCCGCGCCGTCCTGGGCGTGGGCTACGTGCTGGCGGCGGCCGGTCTGTTCGCCGTCAACGGCAGCCTGAGCAAGGCCGTCCTGTCCGGGGCGTTCTCCTCGCTGCAGCTCGTCGAGATCCGCTGCCTGGTCGCCTCCGCGGTGTTCGCAGCGGTGGCGTTCGCGCGCCGTCCGGGCTCGCTGCGGATGGGCCGCCGCGAGATCGCCTTCGTGACGGTCTACGCGATCGTCGGGGTGGCGCTGGTGCAGTGGCTCTACTTCGTCTCGATCTCCCGGATGCCGGTGAGCATCACCCTGCTGATCGAGTTCACGGCCCCGGTGCTGATCGCACTGTGGGTGCGGTTCGTGCGCCGCCAGTCGGTGCATCGACGGATCTGGGTGGCCCTGGGGCTCACCGTGGCGGGCCTGGCCCTGGTCGCCGAGGTCTGGCGGGGGTTGAGCCTGGACGCCGTGGGACTGCTGGCGGCCGGCGCCGCCGCGGTCTCACTGGCGACCTACTACCTGCTGGGCGAACACGGGGTCGGTCGCCGGGACCCGTGGTCGCTCGCGGCCTGGAGCTTCGGGGTCGCCGGCCTGTTCTGGATTCTCGTGACCCCACCCTGGCGGATCCCGTGGCGGCATCTCGACGCCTCGCTGCCGCTCGGCCAGACCGGGTTGACGCCGCCGACCTGGTTGCTGGTCGGCTACGTGGTGCTGCTCGGCACCGCCGCCCCGTTCGGGCTGACCCTGCTGGCGCTGCGGCGGATCGGGGCGGGCCACGCCGGGCTGATCGCGACCGCCGAACCCCCGCTGGCGGGGCTGGTGGCCTGGCCGGTCCTCGGCGAGGTGCTGGACACCGCCCAGATCCTGGGCGCGGTGGTCGTGCTGGCCGGGATCGTGCTCGCCGAGACCGCCCGTCGGCCGGTCAGGATCGCGACGGCCGCGGTGCCGCCCGGATAGCCGTCAGTCGGTGCAGGAACCGCGGTCGAAGCGCCAGTAGGTGGTGGTCACCCAGGTGCACAACCGCATGCCGACGGCGATTCCCAGCAGTGACACCGCTGCCGGCAGGTAGCCGCCCGCCAACTGGACGACGGGGATCGACGGGCAGCCGCCGCACAGCGCCCAACCCACGCCGAACAACACCGCTCCGAGCACCGTGCCCTGGTGCACCCGTCGGAGCGGGCCGCGCCGGCGCAGGAACAGCAGGGACAGTAGGGCGGCCAGCACCACCGCCCCGGCGAAGGCGAGCAGCATGCGCGGGTCACGGAAGGTGAACATCCCGTTGAGCTCGCCGTAGTCGCCGAACCCGATGCGGGTCAGCGAGAAGCCCATGGCCAGCCCCAGCAGCACCACGGCGACCAGCACACCGCCACGCGTGCGCATCAGATCACCCTCCAGAGCAGCGTGGACATCGCCGCCGCCGCGGCGAAGAACACCGCGGTCGCCACCAGGCTCCCCGGATGCAACCGACTGCAGCCGCTCAGGCCGTGGCCGCTGCTGCAGCCTCCGGCCAGGCGGGTACCGAACCCGACGAGCACGCCGCCGCCGAACAGCACCATCACCATCACCCATGGGTCGGCGGTGACCAGGGAGGCGAAGTCAGGGCCCATATCGGTGCGCCACTCGAACCGGCCCGACGCCAGCGCGGCAAGCAGGCCGCCCAGGAACAGCGCGATCAGGAACAGCGCCTCGGTGACCACCGGCACCCGTCGTCCGGTCGAGGTCTCCCCCCGATCGATCCCGACGGCCGGGCCGAAGACCTCCTCGATCGTCGGCGCGTCGCCGGATCGCGGTGCCGCGGACGATCCCGCGGAACCGCGGCCCTCCTCGCCGAACACGCCCACCGTGGCCGCCTCGAGGGCCGCGGTGAGCGCCACGCGATCGGCCCACAGTTCGTCCTCGTGGTCCCGGCGACGTTCCCGCGTCCAGTGCAGTACCCGCTCCCAACTACCCGACACCCCCAACGGGCGCCGAACCAGCGCGGGGAACAGGAAGGTGATCAGGCCGAGGGCCAGGGCACCCAGCCACCAGGGCCAGTAGGCCTCGCCGAACAGCATGGTCACGACTCTGGTCATCGCTCCGTCCCTGTCATTCAGCGACCCCCGATATCGAACGAAGGGTGTTCCGTCGGATCCCCGGCGCCTCTGCCCTCAGGCGGGCGCCCGCATCCAGGCCACCAGACGTGCCCACGCCCGACCCCACGCACCCGGGTCCTGGCGCGGCGGCCGGGCGGGCGCCGCGGCCGGAGCGTGCTGGCCGTACTGGCCGTACTGGCCGTGCTGGCCGTACTGGCCGTAGTGGACGTGCTGGGCGTGCTGGGCGCCCGGGAAACCCTCCGCGGTGGGCGGTGAGGGCACCGGGATCGGCGGCTCGCCGTGGCCCGCGGAGGTGCCGTCGCCACGCCCGGCATCCGGGCCGTCGCCCTCCATGGAGCGCGCCAGCGCAATCGGCATCCGGCCGTTGGGCAGCAGGGCCAGAGGCACCGGTTCGCCCCGTGCGGACAGCCGGTACCTGGCGCAGTCGCCCCAGGCCGCTTCGGTGTCGCAGTAGACCTCGCGCCATCCCCTGAGGCTGGCGTTGAGGAAGGGGAACAGCGGACAGCCCCCACGGTGACTACAGCTCATCGGCACTCCCCGGCCGCGAACGCTGCCGGACCGGCTCACCCGACGTCGGCACTGACGCGGCGGCCCGTCCCGTCACATGGCGGACGCGATTATCCGCATCCACCCGAGAGGACATCGTGCCATCTCGGACGCCGAGGAAACAGCCCCGATCGGGATGTATCAGGCGAATCACCCGGGCCATCCGACCGTCCGGGCGCTGACGCACCACCGGCATGGCGCCCCCTTCCCGTCGCTTCCGCTTCCCGTCCCCGCCTGGCGCTCCCCCGGGCGCGACCAAGGGGACACCAGGGGAGCAGTGTGCCAAACCGTCGTCCATTACGCACAGGAATATATCAATAACCTTCCGTCACTACTCGGACTTGACTCGGACTTGACTCGAGCGGACGTCCCGCCGGGAGCGGCCGGGCGACACGAGGTCGCCGGGGAGGGTGCGTCCGCCCTCTAGGCTGACGGCGTGAGAGTTCTCGTCACGGGTGGTGCAGGGTTCATCGGGTCCGCCGTGGTGCGGGCGCTGGCCGAGCAGGGGTACGACGTCCGGGTCCTCGATCTCTCGACCCCGGATTCGGTTCCCGCGGGCGTCGAGGCGGTGCGCGGCGACGTCCGCGACCGAGCCCTCGTCGAGGCGGCGCTGACGGGCGTGGACGTCGTCAGCCACCAGGCCGCCAAGGTCGGCCTGGGCGTGGACCTGGACGACATGCCCGACTACGCCTCGGTGAACGACGTCGGAACCGGCGTGCTGTTGGCCGCCATGGCGCGCACCGGGGTGCGGCGCCTGGTGCTCGCCTCCTCCATGGTGGTCTACGGCGAGGGTCGCTACCGCTGCCCCGAGCACGGCGACGTCGAGGCGCCTCCTCGGTCGGTGGGCGACCTGACCGCCGGACGGTTCGATCCGGTGTGCCCGCATTGCGGCCTTGACCTGGCACCGTTGCTGGTGGCCGAGAGCGCGGTCCCGGACCCGCGGAACGCCTACGCGGTGAGCAAACTGACGCAGGAACTGTCGGCCCGGGTCTGGGCCCGCGAGTGCGACGGTTCGGTGACCGCGCTGCGCTACCACAACGTCTACGGACCGGGCATGCCCCGCAACACACCGTACGCCGGGGTGGCCGCCATCTTCCGGTCGGCGCTCGAGCTCGGCGAGGCGCCCCAGGTCTTCGAGGACGGCGCACAGCGAAGGGATTTCGTCCACGTGGACGACGTCGCCCGGGCCAATGTGGCCGCTCTCACCGCGACGGCGACCGGCGGCCGGGCGGCGGTCTACAACGTCGGCAGCGGCGAGCAGCGGACCATCGGGGAACTGGCCGAGGTGCTGTCCGAGATCATGGACGGCCCGCAACCCGTTGTCACCGGAGGGTTCCGGCTGGGCGACGTCCGGCACGTGACCGCCGACACGGCGAGCATCCGCGCCGAACTCGGGTGGCGGCCGCGGGTGCGGTTCCGGGACGGCGTCGCCGAACTGGTCCGCGTTCCGCAGTCGCTGTCGTGACGATCACGGCAAGGCCGGGAGGCGGATGTCGAAGCAGCACCCGGTCGGGGTGTTGCGCACGCTGATCCGCCCGTGATGTGCCTCGACGATGCCCCGGGCGATCGCCAGCCCGAACCCTGCGCCGGCGTCCGGGCCCGGGGTCCGGGCCTGCCCGACACCGCCGCCCCGCCATCCAGGTTCGAAGACGTGGTCGAGGTCCTCGGACGGGATCCCGCCGCACCCGTCGCTGACCGAGACCACCACCTCGTCGCCCCGCCGCCGCCCCACGACCTGCACCGCGCCGTCCGAGGGAGTGTGCCGGATCGCGTTGACCACCAGGTTCGTCAGCACCCGACCGATCCCCCCGGCGTCCACCCTGACCGGCGCCGGGTCGGCCGCGGCGTCGAGGACGATCCCGCCGGCCCGGGCCATGGCCGAGGAGCCCGAGACGACGTCGGTCACCAGATCGCGCAGGTCGACGTCCTGCAGGCTGATCGCCAGGCCGCCGGATCGGATCCGGGACAGCTCGAACAGGTCGTCCACCAGCGCGCTCAGCCGGTCGACCTCGCGACGGATCTGCCGGTGGTAGCGCGCCGCGTCGGGGGCGACGCCGTCCTCGAGGGCCTCGGCCATGGCCCGCAGCCCAGCCAGCGGGGTGCGCAGATCGTGGCTGATCCAGGCGATCAGCTCGCGCCGCGAAGCCTCCAGGGCCTGTTCGCGGGTGCGCGAGGCCGTCAGGCGCCCGCCGGCGGAGATCAACTCGGACTCGATGTCGGCGAGTTCGCGCAGCACCGGCGCCGTCGGCGGCACCAATGCACCGACGTCCGGCAGCCCGCCCAGGGCCCGGGCCGTCGCCCGGACCCCGCCCACGTCGCGGACCACGCGCCGTCCCAGGGCCCACGACACCCCCAACGCGACCGCCGAGGCGGCACCGGTGACCGGCAGCACGACGCCCAGGTCGTGGGGGGAGATGAACATCGCCCGGGCCGCCCCCAGCACCCCCACGACCACCGAGCCCACCGCGACCAGCGACACCGCGGCCAGGCTCGCCCGCACCGAGCGGGGGCCGAGCCGGACGGCGAGCATCCCAAGGGCGGCCACCGCACCGGACAACGCTACCGCGAGCAGCAGGATCTCGACCGTCACCCAGCTCACGCGACCTCACCGTCCCAGCGATAGCCGACACCCCAGACGGTGACCAGCCGGGTCGGGGCCGCGGGATCGGATTCGACCTTCTCGCGCAGCCGCCGGACGTGGACGGTGACCGTGGAGGTGTCGCCGTAGTCCCAGCCCCAGACCTCGTGCATCAGACGCTCGCGGGTGAAGGCCTCGCGGGGGTGGGACATCAGGTGGGCCAGCAGGTCGAACTCGCGGTTGGTCAGCGGCAGCATCCGCCCACCCCTGGTCAGCTGCCGCGCCGCCAGGTCCACCTCCAGGTCGGCACACACCAACCGCCGGGCGGCGTACTGGCCGGCGGTGGCGGTGCGGGTGCTGCGACGCAGCACCGACTGAACGCGCAGAACCAGTTCCCGGGGGCTGAACGGCTTGACGAGGTAGTCGTCGGCGCCCGTCTCCAGGCCCAGCAGCCGGTCGCTCTCCTCACCGAGGGCGGTGAGCATGATGACCGGGATGTCCGGGCGCGACTGGCGCAACCGGGTGCACACCTCGAGTCCGGACAACCCCGGCAGCATCAGGTCGAGCACCACCAGATCGGGCATGGTGCGACCAGCCAGGGCGAGGGCGGTGACGCCGTCCGCCGCATGGTCGATCTGCAGACCCGACCGCTCGAGGTAGGTGCGCACGACCTCGGCAACCGTGGCGTCATCCTCGACCACCAGCACGCGCGACGTCATCCCCCGAGCGTAGGCGTCCGGCGGGCCCCCGGCCCGACACGCCGCCGGGCCGTTCGACTTCCGTAAGCCCGTCCGCGTCGCTCACCCCTAGCGTCGTCGACGTGATGGTCGACGTGGTTCTTCCCTGCCTCGACGAGGCCGCGGCCCTGCCCGCCGTGCTGTCCGGCCTGCCTGCCGGGATGCGAGCCATCGTGGTGGACAACGGCTCCAGCGACGGCAGCGCCGAGGTGGCCCGCCGCCACGGCGCGATCGTCGTCGACGAACCCCGGCGAGGGTTCGGGGCCGCCTGCGCCGCGGGACTGGAGGTCGCGACGGCCCCCGTGGTCGCCTTCTGCGACGCCGACGCCTCGTTCGACCTGCGGGAACTGCCGCGCGTGGTCTCGCCCGTCGTCAGCGGCGAGGCGGACCTGATGCTGGGACGGCGCCGGCCGACGACCGCCGACGCCTGGCCGATCCACGCCCGCATGGCCAACCGGGCGCTGGCCCATCTGATGCGCCGCCGGACAGGATTGGTGCTGCACGACCTCGGCCCGATGCGCGCGATGCGCCGAGAGGCGCTGGTGGCGTTGAGGATCCGGGACCGTCGCTCCGGGTATCCGCTCGAGATGGTGCTGCGCGCGGCCGCCGCAGGGTGGCGGGTGGCCGAGGTCGACGTCCGCTACGCCCCCCGTACCGGGCGGTCCAAGGTCACCGGCACCGCCCGCGGCACCCTCCGGGCGGTTCGGGACATGCGCCGCGTGCTCGCCGAGGTGACCCAGTGACCCGGGGCTTCCTGACCGTTCTGATCCTGGCCAAAACCCCCTTGCCGGGGTACAGCAAGACCCGGCTGGTCCCCGCCTACGGCCCGGCCGGCGCCGCACGCCTGGCCGCCGCCGCCCTGACCGACACCGTGGACGCCGTCCGGGCCGCGGACGTGGCGGCCAGGGTCCTGGTACTCGACGGCGACCGGGGCGACCTTCCGGACATACTGTCGCTCAACGGATTCCGAGTGGTTCCCCAGGTGGGTGCGGATCACTGCGAGCGCATCGTGACCGCGTTCGAGCAGGTCTCGGGCCCGGCCGTGCTGATCGGGATGGACACACCGCAAATGACCCCGGATCTGGTGCAACTGGACCTCTCGGCGCCCTTCGACGCCTGGCTGG
>CAYYCE010000016.1:0-16262 GCA_964469635.1 uncultured Kineosporiaceae bacterium | reverse complement strand
GGTCGCGGGACGGCCCTTGCGCTCGGCGTACTCCTCCTCGAGTTGGTCGGCGCGGTGGCGGCGGTGGCAGGACTGGCACTCGACCAGCGGGTCCACGAAGGCCTCGACGTGACCGGAGGCCACCCACACCTGGCGCGGCAGGATGATCGAGGAGTCCAGGCCGACGATGTCGTCGCGGCCGGTGATCATGTTGCGCCACCACTGCCGCTTGACGTTCTCCTTCAGCTCCACCCCGAGCGGCCCGTAGTCCCAGGCCGAGCGGGTGCCGCCGTAGATCTCACCGCAGGGGAAGACGAACCCCCGGCGCTTGGCGAGGTTGACGACGGCGTCGAGACGGGCTTCGGAGGTGGTCTTGGCGGACACGGGCACGAACTCCATCCGGCTGGGTGTCGGTGGTCACCTTGGGACAGGCTACCGGTGACCGGGCTCGTCACGATCCGAGTCGGCGGCGACCAGACCCGAGGCCGGCGTCCAGGTCAGCAGGTCCTCGAACGCGGTCGGCTCGTCGATGGCCCGGTGCATCAGCGGGACGGCGTGCAGCTTGACCTCGTAGTCCGACAGCGCCCGCCGGTAGTCCCCCACGCCGACCCAGGTCGTGGTCAGGGTCCACAGCCGCGGATCGTCGATGTTGCGGCTCAGGTGCCCGCCGGTGCACCCGGGGCGGGCGACCAGGACGGTCAGCGCCTGGCCCCCCGACTCGTGGAAGGTCGCGGCCTCCTCGGCCGGGACGAGGTACCGGGTGACGACGAGCACAGCGGCGACGATAGCGGTCCGCGGGACCCGGGTTGACATCGATCGATGGAAAAAATGATAATCGTTCTCATGGAGCCCGCGTCCCACCCCTCGAGGCCGGCCTCGGCCCGTCTCGGCCTCGTCGCCGCAGCCGCCGCAGCCGCCGCCCTCGCGGTCACGGCCTGCGGCTCCCCCTCCACCGGCTCGACCGGCTCCGGCCCGCTCGACGTGGTCGTGAGCTTCTATCCCCTGCAGTACGCCGTGGAGCGGATCGGCGGGGACGCCGTCTCGGTGACCGACCTGACCAAGCCCGGTGCCGAACCGCACGACCTCGAGCTCACCCCCAAGGACGTCGCCGCCGTCAGCGACGCCGACCTGGTGGTCTACCTGAGTGGCTTCCAGTCGGCGGTGGACTCCGCGGCGACGGCGGAGGCCGGCGACCGGGCCCTGGACGTCACGCCCTGGGCGCGTCTGGACCTGCAGGGCGCCGCGGCGCCCGGCAGCGACGCGGGCACCTCGCGCACCGACCCGCACTTCTGGCTCGATCCGACCCGCCTCGCCGACGTCGGCGACGCGATCGCGGAACGCCTCGCCGCCGACGATCCGCAGCAGGCGAAGACCTTCACCGCCAACGCCACCGCCCTCCGCACGGACCTCGAGGCCCTCGACACCGAGATCACCACCGGCCTGGCCTCCTGCACCAACCGGGACATCGTCACCAGCCACGAGGCGTTCGGGTACTTCGCGCAGCGGTACCACTTCACCCAGCTCGGCATCACCGGGCTGACCCCGGACACCGAACCGGATGCCGCGACCATCGCCCGGGTGGCGGACTTCGTCCGGGCCCACGACGTGTCCACGATCTACTACGAGACCCTGGTGAGCCCGGCCATCGCCGAGACGGTCGCCTCGGAGACCGGGGCCAGGACGGCCGTGCTCGATCCGGTCGCGGGCATCACGAGTTCGTCGGCGGCGCAGGACTACCTTGGCGTCATGCGCGCCGACCTCGCCACATTGCAGGCCGGGCAGGCCTGCTCGTGAGCCTCCGGCCGCCCGCCACCGACGGCCGGGAAGCGGTCGTCGAACTGGACCGAGCCTCGATCGGCTATGGCGACCGGCCGGTCGTCCGGGACGTCGACCTGCGTATCGACCGGGGGGAGGTCGTGGCCCTGGTCGGGCCGAACGGATCGGGCAAGACCACGATCGTGCGCGGGGTGCTCGGGCTCGCCCACGTCACCTCGGGCGCGGTCCGGCTCTTCGGGGTCCCCGCACGCCAGTTCCGCCAGCGGTGGCGGATCGGCTATGTCCCCCAACGGCACACGGTCGTCGGCGCCGTGCCGTCCACGGTCGCCGAGGTCGTCTCCTCGGGCCGGCTCCCGCGCAAACGCTGGTGGTCGCCCACCACCGCCGCCGACCGGGCCACGGTCCGTCGAGCCATCGACGTGGTGGGCCTGGGCGAACGGATCCGCACCCCGGTGGCGACGCTGTCCGGCGGCCAGCAGCGCCGGGTCCTGATCGCCCGGGCCCTGGCCGCCGAACCCGAGGTCCTCGTCATGGACGAGCCCACGGCGGGCGTCGACGCCCAGAACGCCGAGAGCCTGACCCGCACCCTGTCCCGGCTCGTCGAGGCGGGGCTCACCCTGCTGATCGTGACCCACGACGTGACCCCGCTGCTGCCGATCCTCACCCGGGTGGTCGCCGTCGCCGACGGTCGGATCGTCGGCGACGAACCGGTGGAGGTCGCCCTTTCGGCCCGATCCGCGCTCGAGAACGAGCTGTACACCCAGCCGGGCAACGATCCGCACCACCTCGCCCCCGGCGTGGCACCCGGCTGGCTCGCAGGCCCCCGGCTGCCCGGTACGCCGATGAACGAGTGAGGGAGAGACCGTGGAGTTCCTCCAGTACGACTTCATGCAGCGAGCCCTGCTGGCCGCCGTCCTCGTCGGGCTGACCGCCCCCGTCGTGGGGGTCTACCTGGTCCAGCGTCGGCTGGCCCTGATCGGCGACGGTCTGGGACACGTCGCGCTCACCGGAGTCGCGCTCGGCGTCTTCACCGGGAGCGCTCCGGTCCTGGTCGCCCTCGCCTGTTCCGTCACCGGTGCGGTGGCCATCGAGTTCATCCGGGCCCGGGGTCGGGCTAGCGCCGACGTCGCACTCGCGGTGATGTTCTACGGCGGCATCGCCGGGGGCGTGGTGCTGATCGGGCTGTCCGGCACCTCCAGCCCGGCCAACCTGTCCGCCTACCTCTTCGGCGCCATCACGACGACGACCCGGACAGACCTGATGGTCTTCGCCGTGCTGTCCGCCGTCGTCCTCGCCGTCGCGGTCGGGCTGGCGCGGCGACTGTTCGCGGTCAGCAACGACGAGGAGTTCGCCCGGGCCAGCGGCATGAACGTGCTCGGCTACAACATCCTGCTCGCGGTGCTCACCGCGGCGACCGTGGTGATCTCCATGCGGATCGTCGGACTGCTGCTGATCAGCGCGCTCATGATCGTGCCCAACGCCGTCGCCCAGGTGACGGTCGGCAGCTTCCGGGCCAGCATCCTCACCGCCGTCGTCGTCGGGGTCACGGTCAGTGTCGGGGGGACGGCGCTGTCCTACTACGCCGACACCCCCTCGGGGGGCACCATCGTGCTGCTGGCGATCGCCGTGTTCCTCTCGGCCTCCCTGGCTGCCTGGGTGCGCGGGCTGGTCCACGCCCGCGGTCACCACGACGCCGATGAGCACCGCCACGAGCACGGTCCGGGCTGCGGTCACGAGGCCGTGGTCCACGGAGACCACCTCGACTACGTTCACGACGGCCACCGGCACGCCGTCCACGGGGCGCACTATGACGACCACTAGGCGGCCCCAGACGCGCCAGCGCTCGGCCGTCCGCGCGGCCCTGGAGGGGGCCGAGGACTTCCAGAGCGCCCAACAGCTGCACGCCCGGCTGCGGGCGGGCGGGGACGGCGTCGGGCTGGCCACCGTCTACCGAGCCCTGCAGGCCCTCGCCGAGGACGGCGAGCTGGACGTCATGCGCAGCGCCGACGGCGAGGCGCTGTACCGGCGCTGCAGCACCGGCCACCACCACCACCTCACCTGCCGCCGCTGCCGACGCACCGTGGAGGTGGACTCGGCCACGGTGGAGCGGTGGGCCCGGAAGGTGGCCGCCGAGAACGGGTTCGCCGACGTCGAGCACGTGATCGAGGTCTTCGGCACCTGCTCGGACTGCGCCGGCTGAGGCTCATTCCGCCACGGCCGCCTGGACCGCGCGGACCGCCTCGCCGACGGCGACCGCCGCCCGCGACGACAGCGGCTCACCGTGGCCGAACCGATGCCCGGGGACGCCGATCACCCTCAACCGCCCCGGCAGCCTCCCCAGGGCCCGGGCGAGCTCGACGACCTCGGCGAGTCCCATGCCGTGGGAGGAGACGGCGCCCCCGCCCGGCAGCGACCGCCCGTCGACCTCGAACACCGTCACGGCCTCGGCCGAGGTCCGCACGGCGTCGACGACCACGACATCCTCCTCGCCCTGCCAGTCCTCGAGCAGCCGGGCGGGCTCGGCGACCCGGATCACCCGCACGCCCGGCAGCGCGAGGGCGGCGACGCGGTCCGCGACCGCCGGTCCCGCGCCGTCATCGCCGCGTCCGGGGTTGCCGATCCCGACGACCAGCGTCATGTCAGCCGCGGTCGACGGTCAGGTCGAGGAAGTGCGTGGCGCAGGAGATGCACGGGTCGTAGTTGCGAATCGCCTGCTCGCACTGGCGGGTCAGCTCCTCGTCCGGCAGGTCGAGCCGGTCCTGGACGAAGCCCCGCAGGTCGGCCTCGATGCTGGACTGATTCTGGGAGGTCGGCGGGATGATCACCGCATCCTCGATGGTGCCGTCCTCGGCCAGCCGATACCGGTGGACCAGCAGCCCCCGCGGCGCCTCGGTGGCGCCGTACCCGACGCCGGCCCGCGGCTCGACCGGCACCGCCGCCGCGGGAGCGCCGTCCCAGGTGTCGAGGATCGTCAGGGCGATCCGGCAGGCCTCCACCAGCTCGACCGCCCGGACCACGATGGACCGGAACGGGTTCCGGCAGGTCGGGCCCAGCCCCGCGGACGCCGCGGCCTGCTTCGCCACCTCCGTGAGCCGGTCGTGGTTGAGCGAGTAGCGGGCCAGCGGGCCGACCACGTACCGTCCGCTGCCGCGCAGCCACGCCTGCAGCGCGTTCGAGTGGGCCACGTGCTGCTCGACCACGTGCTCGTCGAAACGCTCCACGTCGAAGGCCAGCCCGGTGCTGGTGACCACCGTGCCCGACTCCAGCGGGTAGCCGTCCTCGCGGCGCAGCGAGACATAGGTGTAGGGCTGTTCGAAATCGGGGAAGTCGAAGGCCGAGACCGCCTCCACCGTGGCGAGCGCGTCGGCCAGCGCCTGGGCCATGACCGGTCGGAAGGCCCGTAGCTGTGCGGGCGTCGGCAGCCGGTAGAAGCCGCCGACCCGGACGTTGATCGGATGCACGGCCCGGCCGCCGAGCAGCTCGAGCAGCTCGTTGCCGGCCTTCTTGAGCCGCAGGCCCCGTTCGACCAGCTCGCGGTAGTCGCGGGCCATGTCGATCGCGCTGGGGTAGCCGAGGAAATCGGGGGCGTGCAGCAGGTACACGTGCAGGGCGTGGCTCTCGATCCACTCGCCGCAGTAGAGCAACCGGCGGAGCAGCCGGATCTGGTCGGGGACCACCGCGCCGCAGGCCTGCTCGATCGCGTTGCAGGCCGACATCTGGTAGGCGACCGGGCAGATGCCGCAGATCCGGGCCGTGATGTCCGGGGGCTCGGTGTGGGCCCGGCCGCGCAGGAACGCCTCGAAGAACCTCGGCGGCTCGTAGATCCGCAGCTGCACGTCGGCCACCTCGCCGCCCTGCACCCTCACGTGCATGGCCCCCTCGCCCTCGACGCGGGCCAGCGCCTCGACCGAGAACACCCGCTCCTCGCCGCCGCCGTGGGTCATGACCGCACCTCCTGCGGGTCTGGCCCGGCCTCCCGGCGCCGGCTCTCCGCCCGGAACGGTTCCGCGCCGGCGTTGAAGGTGCGCAGCATCCGGACCACGTCCCGCGGCGGTGAGCCCGAGGCCAGCAGCCGCGACGCCAGGGACGCCGTGTTGGCGCCCGCGACCGGGCCGAAGCAGCCGTAGCAGCCCCGGTCGTAGGCCGGGCAGATGGCCCCGCAGCCGCCCTGGGTGACCGGTCCCAGACACGGCACGCCGCGGGCGACGGCCACGCAGACCGTGCCGCGGCGTTTGCAGGCCACGCAGACGCTGTCGGTCTCCAGCCGTGGCCGCCGCCCGGCCAGGAAGGCGCCGAGGAACTCCAGCAGCTGCCGGCGGTCGATCGGACAGCCGCGCAACTCGCCGTCCACCCGGACATGGTCGGTGATCGGTGTCGAGGTGGCCAGCGTGGAGATGTAGGCCGGCTGGGCGTAGACGATCGAGGCGTACTCGGCGACATCCGCGAAGTTGCGCAGCGCCTGGATCCCGCCGCTGGTCGCACAGGCGCCGATGGTGATCAGCGCGCCGGAGACCCGCCGGATCTCCTGGATCCGTTCGGCGTCCCCGGCCGTGGTCACCGAACCCTCGACCAGGGACAGGTCGTAGGGCCCGGCGACCGCGGCCCGGGTGGCCTCGGGGAAGTAGGCGATGTGCACCGCCTCGGCCAGGGTCAGCAGTTCGTCCTCGCAGTCGAGCACGGTCAGCTGGCACCCGTCGCAGGAGGCGAACTTCCACACCGCCAGCGAGGGCCGAGGGTCCGGGGCACCACCGGGGACCGCCACGGCTCACACCTCCCTCAGGCCGAGCAACGGCTCCAGTTCGTCGTCGCCGAAGACGGGACCGTCGCAACAGACGAAGTGCTCGCGGAGCTGGCAGTGGCCGCACAGCCCGATCCCGCAGACCATGTTGCGCTCCATCGAGATCCGGATCCGCCCGGGCGGCAGCCCTCGGTCGCGCAGGGCCTGGACGACGTAGCGCATCATCACCTCGGGCCCGCAGACCAGCGCCAGGGCGGTGCTCGGGTCGAACCCGGCCCTGGGCACCAGCTTGGTGACCAACCCGACGCGGCCGTGCCAGGACGGCGGGGCGTAGTCGACGATCACCTCGATCTCGACCCCGGCCTCGCGCCATCTCTCGAGCTCGGCGCCGAACAGCAGGTCCTCGGGGGTGCGGGTGCCGTAGAGCAGCACCACGCGACGATAGGCCCGCCGGTCGGCGAGGACCTCGAGGAGGACGGGCCGCAGTGGCGCCAGGCCGATCCCCCCGGCGACGACGACGACGTCACCGCCCCGGCCGTCGCCGACCCCCCACCCGGTGCCGTAGGCGCCGCGCACACCGAGCATGCTCCCCTCGGCTGCCCCCACGAGGGCGTGGGTGACGCCTCCGACGTCGCGCACCGTGTGCTGCAGCGGACCGGAACCCGGCGCGCTGCTGATCGAGATCGGGACCTCGCCGACGCCGAAGGCGGACAGCATGGTGAACTGACCCGGGACGAAGTCCACCCGCGGTCCCGCCACCGGCTGGAGCGACAACGTGACCGTGTCCCGGGTCTCCCGGTGATTGCCGATCACCCGAAAGGGCCTGGGCAACATCGCGTCCGGCGCCGTACCGCGCCCCGACGCCGGGGCGCGGACGACCTCAGCGCGCCCGGACATCGGTGGCCCCGGGGCCGGACGTCCCGTACAGATCGAGCATCCGCACCCGGGATGCGTGCAACCGCTCGTACATGGTGCGGGTCACCCGCTTCAACAGCTCGTGGCCGAGCCGCGGATCGGCCTCGCACTTGGCGCGCAGGCAGACGCCGTCCAGGCTCACCGCGCTGGTGCTCTCGACCGCGCGGGCGTCGAACAGGTACCGGTACGGCTCGACCAGCCAGGAGAAACCGAGGGTCTCGCCGGTCTCCAGGGTGTCGATGACGATGGGCCCCCGGGCCGGCTGGTGGACCTCCACGGCCACCACTCCGTACCGAATGATGTAGAAGTGGTCGGCGTCCTCCCCCTGCCGGAACAAGTACTCCCCCGGGCGCGCGTGCACGTTGGCGGCGCACCCCGACAACAGGGCGATGGTGCCCCGGTCCAGCCCCGCCAGGAAGGGGTGCTCGCCCAGCAAATCCTCGATCGTCTGCATGATCACTCCTGTCGCGCCGCCTGCGGGAGGGCCGCCACCTCCGCGGTGATGTCGATGGCCGCCGGGCACCAGGTGATGCAGCGGCCGCAGCCGACGCAGCCGGAGGAACCGAACTGGTCCTGCCAGGCAGCCAGCTTGTGGGTCATCCACTGCCGGTAGCGCGACCGCGTCGAGTCCCGCACGCTTCCCCCGTGGATGTAGGAGAAACCGGCGGTGAAGCAGGAGTCCCACACCCGCCAACGCTCGGTGCGCGCCCCGGTCAGATCCGTGACGTCCTGCACGCTGGCGCAGAAGCAGGTGGGGCACACCAGGGTGCAGTTGGTGCAGGCCAGGCACCGGCCGGCGACGTCGTCCCAGTGCGGGTCCTCGACGGCGGCGTAGAGCCGCTCGCGCAGTCCCTCGGTGGGCATCGTCCGCCCCATGCGCGAGGCGGCGGCCGCGACCACCGCCTCGGCGGCGGCACGGTCGGCGGCGGCGGCCGGTCGGGACGGCACGGTGTCCAGGAGCGCCGCCCCGGCCGGGGTGACCACCTCGACGAGGAACCGGTGGTCGCCCGTGACGTCCAGTTCGGTGACCACCAGGTCAGCGCCGTCGCCCGGATGCGGCCCGGTTCCCATCGAGGCGCAGAAGCAGGTGCCGGCGGGTTCCCCGCAGGCCACCGCCACGATCAGCAGGTCCGCCCGGGCGGCCAGGTAGTGGGCGTCGGTGCCCGCCCGCGCAGGATCGCCGAGGACCCGGTCGTGGACGGCGATGGCGCGCAGATCGCACCCGCGCAGGCCGAACAGCGCGAGCCGTCCCGGGGGGTCCGCCGGCGGTTCCACGGTGAAGCCGTCCGTCGTGCGCCGTCCGGACCAGAGCAGTCGCCGTGCCGGGAACAGCCACGGTTTCGCCGACTGCGCCCCGGCGGCGTACCCGAAGAGGGCGTCGTCGCCGCGCTCGACCAGCCGGTAGCGCGCCGGGTGCTGAACGTCGCCGACCCCGCGAGGCAGGTCGTCGAGGCCGTCGATCTCGGCGTAGGTGACGGCGCCGTCGCGCACGGTCGGGCCGATGACGGTCCGGCCGTCGGCGCGCAAGGCCTCGAGGAGGGCTCCCAGGCCGGCACGGTCGAGGACGATGTCGCCCGCCGGGCGCACCGCGCTGTTGCCTCGTTCTCCGGTCGCGGGCATGGGACGCCGCCTCCCTGGGCGTCATCCTGGCCCGGCCGGGGTGGCGGCCACGAGAGGCCTAGGTCCCCAGCGGCACCTCGGCCATCAACCCCACCCGGATGCCGTCGGGGTCGGCCACGAAGGCCATCCACAACTCGTGCGACCCGCTGCGGTGTACGACGTGCGGCGGCGCGACCGCCTCGGCCCCGCGCGCGGTGACCGCGGCGAAGGCGACGCCCACGTCGTCCACCCGGTAGTAGACCAGCGGCCGGGAGGCGAAGGAGCCGTCCTCGGCGGCGCCCAGGTACAGCCGGACACCGCCGGCATCGAGGAAGGCCATCGCCTGACCGGGCGGCCGGGCCGGAACGGTGAACAGGTGGGTCATCCCGAGGACGTCGCGGTAGAAGGCCAGGGAGACCTCCACGTCGGCGACCGTGAGGTGGATCTGGCCGATGCCGCGGACCGACGGATCGCTCATGGTGCCTCCGGGGCGGACGACGCATCGATCGCGCCACCATAGCGGCGATCCCGCGAGGCGTACTCCTGCACGGCCGCCCACAGCGCCCGCCGGTCGACGTCCGGCCAGAGGATGTCGCTGAAGACCAGCTCGGCGTAGGCGGCCTGCCAGATCATGAAGTTGGAGGTGCGCCGCTCCCCCGAGGTCCGCCAGAACATGTCCACGTCGGGCAGGTCGGGCTCGTCGAGGAAGCGGGCGACGGTGCGCTCGTCGATGCGGTCGGCGTCCAACCGGCCCGCGACCGCCTCGGCGGCGATCGCGCGGACCGCGTCGGCGATCTCGGACCGGCCGCCGTAGTTCACGCACATCGTCAACGTCGCGACGGTGTTGCGCCGGGTCAGTTCCTCGGCGGCCTCCAGCTCGGCGATCACGCTGCGCCACAGCCGTGGACGGCGACCGGCCCAGCGCACCCGGACCCCCCAGGCGTGCATCTGGTCGCGCCGTCGCCGGATCACGTCACGGTTGAACCCCATGAGGAAGCGCACCTCGTCGGGCGAGCGACGCCAGTTCTCGGTGGAGAACGCGTACGCCGAGACGTGCTCGACCCCGATCTCGATGGCACCGGCGACCACGTCCAGCAAGGCCGCCTCGCCCATCTCATGGCCCCTGGTGCGGGGCAACCCCCTGGCATTGGCCCACCGACCGTTGCCATCCATGACGATGGCCACGTGCCGGGGAACCAGCTCGTGGGGGATCGCCGGGGGGCGGGCACCAGAGGGGTGGGGAGGCGGCGAGACCGGGGCGGGGGACGCGAGCCGCGCCGTCCGGGTCCGGTGCGGGTCCGGGCTGCGACGTCTCACGCCCCCCAGGGTGTCACTTCTTCATCGGCACCACCGGCAGGATGGGCCGACCGGCGGTCGCGTTCATCACCGCGGCGAAGCTGGTGTACCAGGCGGCGAAGGCGGTGATGAGACCGAGCCACCCACCGAGCTTGTCGAAGCCGTCCGCCTCGGCCAGGTGGCCGATCGTCAGGCAGATGAACGTCACGGTCAGGACGGCGAACACCACCACCAATGCACCACTGGTCTTGAACGACGTGATGAACATGTAGAGGGTGAAGATGGTCCATGCCAGGAGGTAGAGACCGACCGCGTGCGCCTTGTCGGACGCCGTGGCGCCATCACCCCACGTGGTGTGGGTGTTGATGTACCAGAGCGACATCCAGAACGCACCGTAGGAGCAGAACGCAGTGGCACCGAAGGTGTTGCCCTTGGTGTACTCCACCAGGCCGGCGAGCACCTGGACGGCGCCGCCGTAGAAGAGAGCGAGACCGAAGACGACGGGCTCGACGGTTCCCGGAAGCAATCCGGCGTTGAAGGAAGACAGAACGAAGGTCGTCATGGCGAAGGCCGCCAGACCCAGCGGGCCGGGGTCGGCGATGCGTGCCGTGAACGGAACCTGCTCGGGGACCGCGGAGACACGGACCTCGACGGGCGATCCTATGGACGGGGACGCTGAAGCGTCTGTGTGCGACGACATTGGTGCACCTCTCGACGAATTCACCACCTGCGTGAAGCCCACCGTGGCACCGCGGTGTTACCTAGGACACCCCCGTTGGGGTACCCGGTCGCCGAACGGTCGAATCCACTCCGTGGCCTCACGTCGGACGGCAGTCGCGACGGCCCAACGGTCGACTTCACAGGATGAGCGGAATCACATCAGTCCACAATGGGCGAGATCGGGGAAACTGACAGTCACCGCTCCACGAGGCGCAGCGAGCGGACCTGACGCTCCAGATGCCACTGCAGGTAGGCCGCGGTGACCCCGCTGGCCTCCCGCCGGTGCCGCTCCTCGCTGGCGTCGGCCGCCGGCCAGTCCCCCGACAGCAGGGCGGCCAGCAGTTCGAGGGTCCGCGGCTGCGGCGCGGTGGCCACCGACGGGCGGCATTGCGGACACACCGACCCGCCTGAGGCGAGCGCGAAGGCACGGTGCGGACCGGGTTCGCCGCACCGGGCGCAGTCGGTGAACGACGGCGCCCAGCCGGCGACCGCCAGGGCCCGCAGCAGGAACGCGTCCAGGATCAGGCCCGGGGCGTGGTCGCCGGCAGCCAGGCTGCGCAGCCCGCCGATCAGCAGGAGGTACAACTGCTGCATCGGCTCGCCCTCGGTCTCGGTGAGCCGCTCGGCGGTCTCGAGCATCGCCGTCCCGGCGGTATAGCGACCGTAGTCGGCAGCGATGCCGAGACCGTGGGCGCCGAGGGTCTCGACCTGGGTGATGATGTCCAGGGACCGGCCCTCGTAGAACTGCACGTCGACCACCATGAAGGGCTCGACCCGCCCACCCAGGCGCGAACTGGTCTTGCGCACGCCCCTGGCCACCGCCCTGACCCGGCCCCGGCCCCGGGTCAGGAACGTGACGATGCGGTCGGCCTCGCCCAGTTTCTGGGTCCGAAGCACGACCGCCTCGTCACGGAAGAGGGGCATGCCCCAAGGGTCTCAGGTGACCGACCGTCCCAGGGCCCGGTTGACGGCCGACACGACCGCCTTGAGCGACGCCCGCACGATGTTCGGGTCGATCCCGGCCCCCCAGAGCACCCGGTCGCCGACCGCGCACTCCACGAACGCGGCGGCGGTGGCGTCACCGCCCGCGCCCATCGCGTGCTCGGAGTAGTCCAGCACCCGGACGTCGACGTCGAGGGCGACCATCGCGCCCACGAACGCGGCGATCGGGCCGTTGCCGCGGCCCTCGAGGGAGACGAGCTGGTCGTCGGCGGGACGGGTGCGGTCCTCGACGTCCACCGACAGATGGTCGGTGCCGTCCTCGTCGCTGGTCACACGCATGCCCCGGACCCGGAATCGGCCCCAGGGCCGGGTGTCCGAAGGCAGGTACTCGTCGGCGAAGATGCCCCACATCCGGGACGGCGCGACCTCGCCGCCCGCGTCGTCGGTGTGCTGCTGGATCACCTGGCTGAACTCGATCTGCAACCGCCGGGGCAGGTCGAGGTTGTACTCGTGCCGCATCAGGTAGGCGACCCCGCCCTTGCCCGACTGGCTGTTGACCCGGATCACGGCCTCGTAGGTGCGCCCGACGTCCTTGGGGTCTATCGGCAGGTAGGGCACCGCCCACGTGACCCCCTCGACCGGGACGCCGGCCTCGTCGGCGTCGGCCTGCAACGCGTCGAAGCCCTTCTTGATCGCGTCCTGGTGGGACCCGGAGAACGCGGTGTAGACGAGGTCGCCGCCGTAGGGGTGACGCTCGGAGACCGGCAGTTGGTTGCAGTACTCCACGGTGCGCCGGATCTCGTCGATGTCGCTGAAATCGATCATCGGGTCGACGCCCTGGCTGAACAGGTTCATGCCCAGGGTGACCAGGCAGACGTTGCCGGTGCGCTCGCCGTTGCCGAACAGACAGCCCTCGATCCGGTCGGCACCTGCCATGTACCCGAGCTCGGCGGCGGCCACGGCCGTGCCGCGGTCGTTGTGCGGGTGCAGCGACAGCGTGACGTTCTCACGATGGACCAGGTGGCGGTGCATCCACTCGATCGAGTCGGCGTAGACGTTGGGCGTGGCCATCTCGACCGTCGCCGGCAGGTTGACGATCACCTTGCGGTCGCGAGCCGGTTCGAAGACCTCCAGCACCTCGTTGCTGATCCGGGCGGCGAACTCCAGCTCGGTACCGGTGTAGGACTCCGGCGAGTACTCGAAGAAGATCCGGGTACCGTCCGCCTCTGCGGCGTCGCCCAGCTTCATGCAGTGCCGGGCGCCGTTGAGCGCGACGTCCACGATGCCGTCCGTGTCCAGGCCGAACACCACCCGGCGCTGCAGCACCGAGGTCGAGTTGTACAGGTGGACGATGGCCTGTCGGGCGCCGCGGATCGACTCGAAGGTGCGCTCGATGAGGTGGTCGCGGGACTGGGTCAGTACCTGGATGACGACGTCGTCGGGGACCAGGTCCTCCTCGATCAGCTGCCGGACGAAGTCGAAGTCGGTCTGGCTGGCCGACGGGAAGCCGACCTCGATCTCCTTGTAGCCCATCCGGACCAGCAGATCGAACATGCGGCGCTTGCGCTCGGGGCTCATCGGGTCGATGAGCGCCTGATTGCCGTCCCGCAGGTCGACGGCCGCCCACTGGGGCGCCTTGGTGATGGTCCGGGTCGGCCAGGTCCGGTCCGGCAGGTCGACGTGGAACTGCTCGCGGAACGGGCGATATCGGTGGATGGGCATGCCGGACGGCTGCTGGGTGTTGTTCATGCTTCGCCTCACGGGTTCTCGGTGGCGCGGGGCCTCATCGGTGATCTCGACGGATCGATCGGCGGCCGGCACGCGTGAGTCCCCCGCGGCGAGTGGACCGGCCTAGTGGGCCCCGCCGCGGCGACGAAGGAGAAGCTGCGTCACGCGCACCCGCCCACGGTACCGCACGCAGACCCGTCGCCACACCACCGGCCGGGGCACGCCGACGGATCCGACCGTGGACGGCGCGGGCCGCCCTTCCTACGCTCACCGGTCATGGCCCCTCCCGCTCCCGACCTCGATCCACGCCTGTCCCGGGGGGTCCGCGGCGGCTACGCCCTCGGCGGTGTGGCCACCGGCGCGTTCGGCACCGTGCCGGGGCTGATGCTGCTGCCCTACCTCACCGAGCGGCTGGGGGTCCCGGCCGCGCTCGCCGGGGTCATCGTGTTCGCGCCGAAGGCGTGGGACGTCGTCCTCAACCCGATCGCCGGCCGGGTCAGCGACCGGACCCACTCGCCAAGCGGTCACCGCCGCCCGTACCTGCTGGGGGCCGGGGCCACCCTGGCCGTCGCCTTCGCGCTGCTGTTCACCGGCCCCGTCTCGCCGAGGTGGTTCGCCGCCGGCTGGGTCACCGTGGTGTTCCTGGTCTGCGCCACCGCCTACGCCTTCTTCCAGGTGCCCTACGTCGCCATGGCCGCCGAGATCACCGACGACCCCGCCGAGCGCACCCGGCTGATGACCTGGCGGGTGGCCGTTCTCGCGCTGGCGATCCTGGTCAGCGGGGGGTTGGCGCCGGTGATCCGCAACGGCGTCGGGGACGAGCGGGGGTACGCCGCGATGGGTGCCTTCGTCGCCGTCCTGATCGCCCTCGGGGCGCTCGGCTCCTGGTGGGGCACCCGGCCGGCGCCGGGCGGCCGGATCCACGCCGCGGGCGGCGGGCTGCGCACCCAGATCGCCCTGGTGGGAGCCGATCGCGACTACCGGACGCTGCTGGGCACGTTCGTCGTCCAGGCGCTCGCCATCGGCGCCATGCTCGCGGGGGTCGACTACGTGGCCCGGCACGCATTGGAGCGCCCCGGTGCGGCGTCGGTGCTCTTCGTCTGCTTCGTCGCCCCGGCGCTGGTCTGCACCCCGCTGTGGCGGCGGATGGGTGAGCGCGCCGGCAAACGCCGGGGCTACGCGGCGGCGAGCCTGCTGCTGGCGGTGGGCGCACTGGCGCTGTCGGGGGCCCGTGACCTGCCGATCTGGTCGGTCTACCTCGCGACGGGCGTCGTCGGGGTCGGCTACGCCGGGGCGCAGCTGTTCCCCCTGGCGATGCTGCCGGACGTCGCCGCCGCGGACGCCGCCCGCACCGGGGCGAACCGGATCGGGGTCTATACCGGGGTGTGGACGGCGGGCGAGACGCTGGGGCTGGCGCTCGGTCCCGGCGTGTACGGGCTGATCCTCGCGCTGGGGCACTACGTGTCCTCGACCGACGCCGCCGCGGCCCAGCCGGACTCGGCCCTGACGGCGATCGTCGCCGGCTTCTCCGTCGTGCCGGCGGTGCTGGTGGCGGCCTCCCTGCTGCTGCTGCGCGGCTACCGTCTTCGGCCATGACAGCCATGCCCGCCCTGACCGCGGACGACGTCCGCGCCCGACTCCAGGCGTTGCGTGCCCAGGACCTGCCGACGCACGGCGGCCGCACACTGGCCTACGTCTATGACGCGGGACGACCCGACATCGACGCCGTCGCGCGGGAGGCGGTGGCCGCCTACGCCGGCAGCAACGGGCTCGACCCGACCGCGTTCCCCTCGCTGGCCACCATGGAGCGCGACGTGGTGGGGTTCACCGCCACCGCCCTGGACGCCCCGGCGGGCTTCGCGGGCACCGTGACCTCCGGAGGGACCGAGTCCTGTCTGTTGGCCGTCCTCGCGGCCCGGAACGCCCGCGCCGACGTCGACCGACCCCAGCTGCTCGTCCCGGCCACGGCGCACGCCGCCTTCCACAAGGCGGCGCACCTGTTCGGCCTCGACCTGGTCACCGTCGACGTCGATCCGCGGACCTTCCGTGCCGACCCGGACACCATGGCGGCCGCGATGAGCGACCGTACGGTCCTCGTCGTGGTCAGCGCCCCGTCCTATGCCCACGGTGTCGTCGACCCCGTGGCCCCGATCGCGGCCGCCGCCGCCGAACGTGGCATCCGCTGCCACGTCGACGCGTGCATCGGAGGGTTCGTGCTTCCGTTCCTCCCGGAGGGCGCGAGCCCGGCACCGGCCTGGAGCTTCGCCGTCGACGGTGTCACCAGCATCTCGGCGGACGTGCACAAGTACGGCTATGCGCCCAAGGGCGTCTCGGTGCTGGTCCATCGCTCGATGGCGTTGCGGCACAGCCAGTTCTGGGCCACGGCCGCCTGGCCCGGCTACGGCGTCGTGAACGCCACGCTGCAGTCGACCAAACCCGGCGGTCCGCTCGCCGCGGCCTGGGCGACGATCCGGATGCTGGGCGGGTCGGGCTACTCCTCGCTCGCCCTCGCCGCCCGCGAGGTCGCCACGGCCGTCGCCGATCACGTGGCCGCGGGCCGGATCCCGCA
>CAYYCE010000015.1:0-16808 GCA_964469635.1 uncultured Kineosporiaceae bacterium | reverse complement strand
AACCCGGCAACGGTGATCCGGCTGTCCTGCGGGACCGTCTGCAGGTCGGCCAGCAGTTGGCAGGGATGGAAGGAGTCGGTCAGCGCGTTGACCACCGGCACGGTGCTCGCGGCGGCCATCGCCTCGATCCGCTCCTGGCCGCTGGTGCGCCACACGATCGCCGAGCACTGGCGGGTCAGCACCCGTGCGGTGTCCTCGATGCTCTCACCGCGGCCCATCTGGCTGCCGACGGCGTCGATCACGAGCGGGTAGCCACCCAGCTCGGCGATCCCGACGCCGAAGGAGACCCGGGTTCGGGTCGAGGACTTGTCGAAGATCACCGCAACGCTCCGCGGCCCCTCCAGCGGGCGCGCCGAGAACCGGTCGGCGGCCAGCTTGTCGGCCAGATCGAGGACCTCGATCAGCTCGTTCGGCGACAGATCGTCGTCGCGCAGGAAGTGCCGGACGGCGCCGGCAGGGGTCTTGGTCGCTGTCATCTCACTCACCTCCTCGGTGTTCGGCGGCGTCCAGCGCCGCGGGGAGCGCCTCGACGAACGTGGCGGCCTGCTCCGCCGTCAGGATCAACGGCGGTGCCAGCCGGAGTGCGTCCGGCGCCACGGGGTTGACGATGAAACCGTTCTCCAGCAGGGCCGCCGCGACCGCGGCCGCCACCGGACGGTTCAGCCGGACGGCGATGAGCAGGCCGACCCCGTGGGTGCCGGCCAGCAGCGGGTGCCCGAGCGCCGCGAGGTCGCGCTGCAGCGCGTCGCCGACCTGCTCGGCGTTGCGACACAACTGGTCCCGCTCGATCACGTGCAGCGTCGCCAGCGCCGCCGCGGCGGCGACCGGGTTGCCGCCGAAGGTGGTGCCGTGCTGACCCGCGCCGAGCAGGTGCGCCGCCTCGCCGTAGGCGATCAGCGCGCCGATCGGCATGCCGCCGCCCAGCCCCTTGGCCAGAGTCATCAGGTCGGGCCGGACGGGCTGGTCGACCAGGCGCGGGTTCCGGTGCGCGAACCACGTCCCGGTCCGGCCGATCCCGGTCTGCACCTCGTCCAGGACGAGCAGGGCCCCGGACCGCTCGGTCAGCCGGCGGGCGGCCGCCAGGTACCCCGAGGGCGCGATCCTCACCCCCGCCTCGCCCTGGACGGGCTCGAGAACCACGGCGGCGACGTCGTCGGTCAGCGCGGCGGCCAGGGCGGCCTCGTCCCCGAACGGCACGTGGACCACCCCGGGCGGCAACGGCGCGAACGGCTCGCGGTAGGCCGCCTTGTGCGTCAGGGCCAGGGCGCCCAGGGTGCGTCCGTGGAAGGCGCCCTCGGCGGCGACCAGACCGCCGCGCCGGCCGGGCGCCGCCAACCGGCGGGTGGCCTTGATCGCGGCCTCGTTCGCCTCGGCACCGGAGTTGGCCAGGAACACCCGGGAGCCCTCGGGCGCCCCGGACAGCTCGAGCAGCCGCTCGGCGAGCGCGATCTGGGCGGGGGTGCCGAAGAAGTTCGAGGTGTGCCCGAGGGTGGCGAGCTGCGCGGTGATCGCGGCGGTGAGCATCGGGTGGGCGTGGCCGAGTGCGTTGACCGCGATCCCGGCGAGCAGGTCGAGATAGCGGTTGCCGTCGGCGTCCCAGACGTAGCAGCCCTCACCGCGGACCAGGATCCGTTGCGGCACACCGTAGGTGCCCATGATCGCCTTGCCGTGCCGGCCGGTCCATGCGGCCGCGGTGACCCCGGCGGGTGCCAGGCCGAGGACCTGCTGGGGCGCTGGGCGGGTCACGGCAGCACCATCGTTCCGACGCCTTCCGGGGTGAACACCTCGAGCAGCACGCTGTGGGCCACTCGGCCGTCGATCACACTGGCGGCCGGCACGCCGCCGCGGACGGCGCGCAGGCAGGCCTCCATCTTCGGCACCATGCCGGACTGCAGGCTGGGCATCATCGTCTCCAGATCGGCCGCGGCGATCTCGGGGAGCAGCGAGGCGGTGTCGGGCCAGTCGGCGTAGACCCCCTCGACGTCGGTGAGCACGACGAGTTTGCGGGCCCCGAGCGCGATCGCCAGCGCCGCCGCGGCGGTGTCGGCGTTGACGTTGAGCACCTGGCCGTCGCTGTCCGGCGCCACGGTCGAGACCACGGGGATCCGCCCCGCCTCGATCAGGTCCAGGACGGCGGCCGGGTCGACGGCCACCACGTCGCCCACCAGCCCGATGTCCACCTCGGTGCCGTCCACCACGGCGCCCCGGCGGCGGGCGGTGAACATCCCGGCGTCCTCGCCGGACAGGCCGACCGCCCGGGCGCCGGCGCCGTTGACCAGGCCCACGAGCTCCCGGCCGACCTGCCCGACGAGCACCATCCGGACGACGTCCAGCGCCTCGGGCGTGGTGACCCGCAGCCCACCGCGGAACTCGCTGACGATGCCGAGCCGGTCCAACATGGTCGAGATCTGCGGGCCGCCGCCGTGCACCACGACCGGCTTCAGACCGGCCGAGCGCAGGAAGGCGATGTCCTGGGCGAAGGCGGTCTTGAGCTCGTCGTCGACCATGGCGTTGCCGCCGTACTTGACCACGACGATCGAATCCTGGAAGCGCTGCAGCCAGGGCAGGGCCTCGACCAGGACCCGGGCCTTGACCTGGGCGCTGAGGCCGGACACCGGAAGGGTGCCGGACGGGTCGGCGACGAGATTCATGTCGAGTACGCGCTGTTCTCGTGGACGTAGTCGTGAGTGAGGTCGTTGGTCCAGACGACGGCGGCCGCCGTCCCGGCGTGCAGGTCGACGACCACGCGGACCTCGCGAGGTGACAGGTCGACCCTCGCGCGGTCCTCACCGACGCCGGCGGCGCGGCAGACCTGGACGCCGTTCATGCCGACGTCGAGACGGAGCGGATCGAAGGCGGCCGTGGTGGTGCCCACGGCGGCCAGCACGCGGCCCCAGTTCGGGTCGTTGCCGAAGACGGCGGCCTTGAACAGGTTGCTGCGGGCCACGGCCCGGGCCACCTCGACCGCGTCGTCCTCGGTGGCGGCCCCGACGACCTCGATCGCGATGTCGTGGGCGGCACCCTCGGCGTCGGCGACGAGCTGGCGCGCCAGGTCGGCGCAGACGGCTCGCACCGCCTCCGCGAACTCCTCGCCGTCCGGGGCGACGTCGGCCGCGCCGCTGGCCAGCAGCAGTACGGTGTCGTTCGTCGACATGCAGCCGTCGGAGTCGATCCTGTCGAAGGTGGTGCGGGTCGCCCGGCGCAGGGCCGCGTCGCAGGTCCCGGCGTCGACGTCGGCGTCCGTGGTGAGCACGACGAGCATGGTGGCCAGCCCTGGGGCGAGCATGCCGGCCCCCTTCGCCATGCCCCCGACGGTCCATGGACCCACGGCGCGCGAGGCCGTCTTGGGCCGGGTGTCGGTGGTCATGATGGCCTGGGCCGCGGCGATTCCCGCGGCCTCGCCGTCGGCGAGCGAAGCCACGGCCGAGGCGATCCCGGCCAGTAGTTCGGGCATGGGCAACCGCTCGCCGATCAGCCCCGTGGAGCACACCGCGACGTCGCCCGGGGCGATCTCGAGCAGTTCGGCCAGGTGCTCGGCGGTGTGGTGGGTGTCGGCGAAACCCTCCGGGCCGGTGCAGGCGTTGGCGCCGCCGGAGTTGAGGACCACGGCGTCCACCCGGCCGTCGCCGATCACCTGGCGGGACCAGACGACCGGGGCCGCCTGCACCCGGTTGCCGGTGAACACGGCCGCCGCCGCGTGCCGCGGCCCGAGGTTCACCACCACGGCCAGGTCGCGCGCGCCGTCGTTCCTCAGTCCGCCGACGACCCCGGCGGCCCGGAACCCCGAGGCGGAGGTCACGCTCACTCGTCGTCGCCCCGGCCGGGGTACACCGCCACCGGCCTGCTCACCACGTCATAGCCCGCCGCCCGCCAGACCGCGGTGGCGGTCGGCAGGCTGGCCGCCTCCAGCAGCACCCAATCGGTGTCGAAGGTCGACAGCGTCAGCACCGGGATCCCGGCGTCGGCAAGGGGTTTGAGCAGCGCCACCAGAACGCCGACCAGCCCGAACTCCAGGACCTCGTCGACCACGACCGCCACGAACGGTCCCTGGACCGGTCCGGGGAGGTCGTCGGGCAGCGAGGTGGTCGGGCACACCACGCTCGTCTCGTTCGCCGTCCGGGTGATGCTGGTGAACGGCTCCCCCGCGGCCCACTCCGGATGGGGTGCGTCAGGAGGCAGGCGCACCACGGCCACCGACTGTGCATTCACCAGCAGGCGCATCGTCTGTTCGGTCCTCTCGTGGGCTGTCGATCGTCGAGGCGAGGGTCGGCGACCACTCGACGCGTGCCTTCGCTATGGAGCCGCTATGGAGCCAGGCCCGTCACCGGCAGGCCGGTCGCCTCGGGAAGCCCCAGGGCCAGGTTGGTGGACTGCACCGCGGCTCCGGCGGTGCCTTTGGTCAGATTGTCCTCGGCGGCGACGACGATGACGCGTCGGGTCCGGGGATCGAGCGCCACCTGCAGGTGAACCGTGTTGGCGCCCAGGGTGTCCGCCGTGCGCGGCCAGCGCCCGGGCGGCGGTACCACGACGAACGGCTCGTCGATGTAGGCCTTCTCCCAGACTGCCCGGACGATCTCCGAGTCCACGGCGCCGCTGCGGTCGGCCAGCCGTGCGGTGCAGGTCGCCAGGATCCCCCGCGGCATCGGCGCCAGAGTGGGGGTGAAGGAGACCTGGACCTCCCCGCCCGAGGCGGCGGACAGGTTCTGCTCCATCTCGGGGGTGTGCCGGTGCTGGCCGCCGACCCCGTAGGGCGACATCGAGCCCATGACCTCGCTGCCGAGCAGGTTCGCCCGCAGCGACTTGCCCGCCCCGGAGGTCCCGCTGGCGGCCACCACCACGACCTCCGGCTCGAGCAGGCCGGCGGCGAGACCGGGTGCCATGGCCAGGCTGACGGCCGTGGGATAGCAGCCCGGGACGGCGATCCGCCGGACGCCGCGCAACCGTTCCCGCTGGCGGCTGCCGTCCGCGAGCACCAGTTCGGGCAGGCCGTAGGGCCACGACCCGGCGTGCGGACCGCCGTAGAACTCGGCCCACGCGGACGGGTCGGCGAGCCGGTGATCGGCTCCGCAGTCGACGACGAGGACGTCGTCGGGCAGTCGGGCGGCGAGTTCGGCGCTGGCGCCATGGGGCAACGCCAGATAGACCACGTCGTGCCCGGCGAGCATCTCGGGCGTGGTCGGCTCGATCGTCCGCTCGGCGAGCGCGGTCAAGTGGGGCTGATGCTCACCCAACAGGCAGCCGACGCTCGTCGAACCGGTCACCGCCCCGATCTCGATCTCGGGGTGGCCCAGCAGGAGCCGGAGCAACTCACCGCCTGCGTATCCACTCGCCCCGGCTACCGCCGCACGCACCGACATGACGCATGAGAATACACACGCCTGCATGTCCATGCATCATGGACACGCATCCGAACCCGTCCGGGTCAGGAACGCAGTACCGCCCCGCACCGCTGTCGGGCGGCCGTCACCGCGGCATCTCGCACCCCGGCGGTCTCCCTGGCGGTCAGGGTGCGGTCCGGGGCTCGCATCCGCAGCGCGAATGCGAGCGACTTCTTGCCGTCGCCGATCTGCGGGCCGACGTAGACGTCGAACAGCCGTACCGACTCGACGAGGTCGCCGCCGCCCTCGATCAGCGCGCGCTCGACCGTGCCGGAGGGCACGGCGGCGTCGACCACGACCGCGACGTCCTCCTTGGCCAGCGGATAGGTGGAGAGCGCCTCCGCCGTCCGGATCGAGTCCGAGGCCGCGACCAGGACGTCGAGGTCCAGCTCGGCGGCGCAGGTCCGCGGCGGCAGGCCGAGCGCCGCGACCACCTTGGGATGCAGCTCGCCGGCGTGACCGACCAGCCGCCCCTCCACCTCCAGCCGGGCGCAGCGTCCGGGATGCCACGGCGCATGCCGGTCGGCGGCGACGTCGAGATCCAATCCCAGGGTCCGGCCGACCAGCAGCGCCGCCCCGACGGCATCGGACCAGTCCGCGTCCCGTCCCGGGCCGTACCAGCCCGGCAGCACCCGCTTGCCGGCCAGGGCCAGGGCGACGCGCCGCGGCTGCGGCGGCACGGCTGCGTGCAGCGCCTCCAGGTCGGCCGGGGAGGGCAGCCGGGCCAGCGGCAGCCGGGGTGCGCCGGCTGCGGCCGGATCGGGTCGGGTGACCATACCCAGCTCGAACAGGCCGAGGTCGGTGTTGCCGCGCGAGGCGTTGCGCCGCACCGCCTCCACCAGGGTGGCCAGCAGGCTGGTGCGCATCTCGGGCTGCTCGTCGGACAGCGGGTTGGCCAGTCGCAGCGCGCGGCGGCGCGGATCGTCGTCGTCCAGCCCGAAGGCCTCGTGGATCGAGGGTGCGACGAACGGGTAGGTGAGCACCTCGACCAGCCCGTGTTCGGCCAGCGCCCGGGCCACCGAGCGCCGGCTGCGCTGGGCGTGGGACAGCCCGCGCCCCGGCGGGGCGATCGGCAGCACCGAGCCGATGGCGTGGTACCCGCGCAGCCGGGCCACCTCCTCGACCAGGTCCACCCCGACCCGCAGGTCGGGCCGCCACGACGGCGGGACGACGTCCAGCAGCTCGCCGCCATCTGAGTCCTCGACCGACACCCGACAGCCGATGGTCGTCAGCGACTCGAGGATCTGGTCGGTGGTGTAGGCGACGCCGACCACCCGGGACGGCAGGTCGGCGGCCATCCGGATCGGCACGACGGGCGCCCGCCGGTCGGCGTCGGTCGCGGGACCGGCCTCGCCGCCGCCGTGCTCGATCAGCAGCGCCACCGCGAGCTCGGCGGCTCGATGCGCCAGGTCGTGGTCCACGCCCCGCTCGTAGCGCCGGCTCGCCTCGGTGGAGAGCCTGTGGCGGCGCGCCGTCCGGGCGACCGAGATCGGATCGAAATGCGCCGACTCGATCAGGAGGTCCGTGGTGGTGGCGGTGACCTCGCTGCCGGCACCGCCCATCACCCCGGCCAGGGCCAGCACCCGCTCGCCCCCGTCGTCGGTGATCAGCAGATCCTCCGCGTCCAGCGCCCGCTCGACGTCGTCCAGGGTCCTCAGCCGCTCACCCGACCGGGCCCGGCGGACCACGATCGGGGCGGTCAGTGCGTGCAGGTCGAAGGCGTGCAGCGGTTGGCCGACGGCCAGCATCACGTAGTTGGTGACGTCGACGGCCAACGAGATCGGCCGCATGCCCGCCTGGCTCAACCGCCGCTGCATCCACAGCGGCGCGGGACCGGAGGCGTTGCAGCCGCGCACGACACGCGCCACGTAGCGGTCGCAGCCGACCGTCCCGCGGATCGGGGCCTCGTCGGCCAGGCGCACCTCGAAACCGTCCGCCGCGGGCACCGGCACCTCGACCAGGGCCGGGTCGGTGAACGCGGCGCCGGTGGCGTGGGAGTACTCCCGGGCCACGCCGCGCACGCTCAGGGCGTAGCCGCGGTCGGGCGTCACGTTGACCTCGACGGTCTGCTCGGCCAGACCCAGCAGGGCGATCGCGTCACCGCCGACCGCGGCGTCGCCCAGTCCCAGCTCGGCCAGCCGCAGGATGCCGTGGTGATCCTCGCCCAGGCCGAGCTCGCGCGCCGAGCAGATCATCCCGTCGCTGACGTGGCCATAGGTCCTGCGCGCCGAGATCGCGAACCCGCCGGGCAGCACCGCTCCCGGCCGCACCACGACCACCAGATCGCCGGCGTGGAAGTTGTGGGCGCCGCAGACGATGCCCTTGGGCGTACCGTCCCCCACGTCGACGCTGCACCAACGGATGACCTTGCCGTTCCTCTGCGGCTCGTCCACGAACTCGAGCACACGGCCCACCACCAGCGGCCCGGTGATGTCACCGCCGTGGATCGCCTCCTCCTCCAGCCCGACCGAGACCAGGTCGGCGGCCACCCGCTCGGCGGTCACACCCCCCGGCAGCGCGACGTACTCGCGCATCCAGGGCAACGGAACGCGCATCAGATGTCCATCCCGTAGTGAAGGCTGAACCGGACGTCGCCCTCGACCATGTCGCGCATGTCGTCGATGCCGTGGCGGAACATCAGGGTGCGCTCCAGGCCCATGCCGAAGGCGAAACCCCGATACCGCTCCGGGTCGACGCCGCAGGCGAGCAGCACGTTGGGATTGACCATTCCACAGCCGCCCCACTCGATCCACCCGGTGCCCTTGCAGGTGCGGCAGCCGGCGTCCTCGCCCCGGCAGACGAAGCAGCGCAGGTCGAACTCGGCGCTCGGCTCGGTGAAGGGGAAGAACGAGGGGCGCCATCGGGTGACGGCCTCGGGCCCGAACATCGAGCGGGCGAAGTGGTCCAGGGTCCCCCGGAGGTGGGCCATGGTCAGGCCCTCGTCCACCGCCAGACCCTCGACCTGATGGAAGACCGGGGTGTGGGTGGCGTCGAGCTCGTCGGTGCGGAAGGTCTTGCCGGGCACCACCACGTAGACCGGCACGCCGCGCCCGAGCAGGGCTCGGGCCTGCACCGGGGAGGTGTGGGTGCGCAGCACCAGGCAGGCCTCGGGCGGGTCGACGAAGAAGGTGTCCTGCATCTGCCGGGCGGGGTGGTCCGGGTCGAAGTTGAGGGCGTCGAAGTTGAACCACTCGGCCTCGACCTCGGGGCCCTCGGCGACCTCCCAGCCCATGGCGACGAATACGTCGCCGATCCGCTCGGCGATCAGCTCGATCGGGTGCCGGGCGCCCCGCGGGGTGCGCTCGACGGGCAGGGTGACGTCGACAGCCTCCTCGACCAGCACCCGTGCGTCCCGCTCGGCCTCGAGGTCGCGCTGACGGGCCGCGAGCGCCTGGGCGACGCGGCCGCGGGCGGCGCCGATGCGCTGACCGGCCTCCCTACGGGCCTCCGGCGGCAACGCCCCGATCTCCCGGTTGGCCAGGGCCAGCGGGCTGCGATCACCGGCGACCGCCAGGCGTACCTGCTTGAGCTGATCGAGATCGCCGGCCCCGGCGATCTCGCTCAGGGCCCGGTCGACGGCCTCGGTGAGTTCCTCGGGGCTCAGCGCGGCCACCTCGACGGGGTCGTAGCTCGTGTTCGGTGCGGACATCGTCTTCCACTCGTTGTTCCGGATTCCGGCCTTCCGGAGACCGCCGGGTCGGCGAACGAGTCGAGTGTCCCAGATGCGTCACGTGGTTCGCGCACGGGTATCGGGGCGAGGGCGCCGCCGCAAGCCGTGGTCAGCCGGCCGGACGCCGGCGGTCCGACGCGCCCTCGTCATGGATCCGGACGCGGTCGCGCCCCGCCCGCTTGGCCTCGTGGAGGGCCATGTCGGCCCGACGGAGCAGGCTCGTGGGGGTGTCGCCGGCGGCGACCATCGCACCTCCCAGGCTGATCGTGACGTCGATGCTCAGGCGAGCCACGACCAGCCGCGAGGCGGCCACCAGCGAACGCAGCCGTTCGGCGAGGGCGGCCATGCCCTCGGCATCGGTGCGGGTCAGAATGACGAACTCCTCACCCCCGTACCGGGCGAGCACGTCGCCGGGACCGGCTCCGAAGGCCAGGGTGCGGGCGACCATCGCCAGGGTCTCGTCCCCGACGTCGTGCCCGTAGTCGTCATTGACCCGCTTGAAGTGGTCGATATCGATGAAGATCGCCCCGAACGCGGCCTTGTGCTGCGTCCAGTCGTGTATCCGCGCCTGGAGGTGTCGGTCCAGGAAGCGCCGATTCCCCACGTCGGTCAGGGAATCGATCAGGGCGAGCTCTCGCAGGTCCCCGAGTTCGGTCTGCACCGATCGGGTGGCGGCGTCGTCGCTGAACGTCTCCACCGCGCCGCTGATGATCCCGTCCGGTCCGCGCATGGGAGCCGCGCGGACCCAGACCGGGCGTCGGTGGCCGTCGGCGTGGCGGAGGAAGACGTGCGCCTCGCGGATCCGGCCGTCCCTGATGGTGGCCATGAGGGGGCAGCGGCTGCCGCAGAGCTCGACGCCGTCGTCATCGACGTGGTTGAGCAGACCGGCGCCGCAGCGCTGGCCCTCGACCGCGGAGGCGGGGAAGCCGGTGAGCCGTTCGGCCCCACTGCTCCAGTAGGTGATCCTGCGCTGGCGGTTGACGAAATACACGCCGTCCGACATGTTGTCGATCACGTCGCGATAGAAGTCGTCCTCGCGCAGTTGGCGAACCGCCTCTCTTTCCATGCGGTGAACCTCGACCAGGCCCCGACCCGACAGGAGCGCCGGGCCACGACAGGCACCTGACCGGAGCATCACGAGGGTCCCGCCTGCCCCCGACGGCATACGGGAACGGCGACCGTGGTCACACAGCGCAGTCATCGGCAGGCGCAGAGCCCATCGAAAGGTTGAATTCTACCGCCGTGTGGGTCAACCCGGGAGGGTGAGTCCGCGCTATAAGTTGATCATGTGACCGACGATCCCCTCGACGGCCTCCTTCATGGCCTCGCTGAGGGTGGGGTGGGCGAAGACGTTGCGGGCCACCTCGTCGGCGGTCAGGTCCCACTGCTGGGCCAACGTGAGCGCGGGCAGCAGTTCGGTGACCTCGGGGCCGATCATGTGCGCTCCGAGGATCTCGTTGTACCGGGCATCGGCCACGATCTTCACGAAGCCGACGCCCTCGGCCATTCCCCGTGCCTTGCCGTTGGCCGAGAACGGGAACATCGCGGTCTTGACCTCATAGCCCCGCTCCTTGGCCTGCGCCTCGGAGTAGCCGAACGAGGCGATCTGCGGCTGGCAGAACGTGGCCCGCGGGATCATGTCGAAGTTGATCTCAACGGTCTCGGCACCGCAGATCGTCTCGGCCGCCACCACGCCCATCGCCTCGGCGGTGTGGGCCAGCATCAGCTTGCCGGTGACGTCACCGATGGCGTAGACGCCGGGCACGCCGGTCCGGCCGCGCTCGTCGACGGCGATCGCACCCCGCTCGGTGACCGGGACCCCGGTGGCCTCCAGGCCGTAGCCCTCGAGCCGGGGCGCGAACCCGATCGCCTGGAGCACCTTGTCGGTCTCGATCACCCGGGACTCGCCGCCGGCGGCGGGGCTGACCGTGACCTCGACCTTCGGCCCGTTGTCGTCGATGGCCTCCACCTTGGTCGACAGCAGTACCTCGACGCCGAGCTTCTTGTACTGCTTGAGCAGTTCCCTGGAGACGTCGGCGTCCTCGGTGGGGACCATCCGGTCGAGGAACTCGACGATGGTCACCTTCACCCCGAAGTTGTGCATCACGTAGGCGAATTCGACGCCGATGGCCCCCGACCCGGCGATGACGATCGAGCCCGGCAACCTGTCGGTGAGGATCTGCTCCTCGTAGGTCACGACGCGCTCGGACAGCGAGGTGCCGGGGATCAGCCGGGTCGTGGCCCCGGTCGCGATGATCAGGTTGTCGAAGGTGACCGCGCGGGTGGAGCCGTCGGCCAACCTGACCGACATGCCGCTCGGCCCGGTCAGGGTGCCCCAGCCCTCGATCTCGGTGATCTTGTTCTTCTTCATCAGGTAGTGCACGCCCTTGGCGCTGTTGGCGGCCACCTGGCGACTGCGGGCGTGCGTCGGAGCGAACGCCATGCTCGGCTCGCCCTCGATGCCGAAGGTCTTGCGCTCGTGGGTGATGATGTGCGCGATCTCCGCGTTGCGCAGCAGGGCCTTGCTGGGGATGCAGCCGACGTTCAGGCACACGCCGCCCCAGTACTTCTCCTCCACCACCGCGACGGACTTGCCGAGTTGGGCGGCCCTGATCGCCGCCACATATCCGCCGGGACCCGCACCGAGAACCACCACATCGAAATCAGCCACGGCGCAACTGTAGAGACCCGGCCCGGATTTGCCGAGACCGGCACCCGGATCCGTCTGCGGTCCCACGGGCATCGATCGGGGAACGGTCACCCCGGACGGCTCGGCGGGGCGATCACCCGCCGGGGCGACCGGTGGGCCAGGAGATCACCCGCCAGCCGTCCCCGTCGACCCTCGCCTCGACCGGGACGCAGTGGGGCGGGAACCGCCGCCGCGCCAGATCGTCCGGGACGTTGTCGGCCAGCCGCGGCAGCACCAGCGACATCACGCCGCCGTGGCTGATGACCACGACCGTCTCGCCCCGGTACCCGTCGGCGATCGTGCTCAGCGCGTCCCGGTAGCGCTCGATCACCTCGAACCCGCTCTCGCCACCTGGGCGCTCCGCCGCCAGGTCGCCGTCCAACCAGGTGTCGAGGATCTGCCGCGGGTCGGACCGGGGCGCGCCCGCCCGCCGGCCGGTCGAGAACTCCTGCAGCCCCTCGGTGACCCGGTGGCGCAGGCCCAGCCCGGCGGCGATCACCTCGCCGGTGCCCACCGCCGGGCCCGCGGTGCTCGTGAACACGGCCGCCACCCGCCGACCGGCCAGTGAGCCTGCCAACGCGGCGGCCTGGTCGCGCCCCGCGGCGGTCAGCCGGCCCCCGTCCGCGGGCATCCCAGGCGCGGGGTGGGTGGCATCGCCGTGGCGCGCCACCAGGAAGGTCGCCGGGCACTGCAGATCAGACACGAGAACGAACCTAGGCGACCGGACGGTTTGCGTCCTCCTCAGGTCTCAGCCGCGGTGGGCGCGGGCGGTGGCGTACAGGCACACGGTCGCGGCGGTCGCCAGGTTGAGGCTCTCGGCTCGGCCGTGCACCGGGACCCGGACGACGGCGTCCGCCAGCGCCGTGTCATCCTCGGGCAATCCCCAGGCCTCATTGCCGAACACCCACGCCACCGGCCCGGTGAGGACGTCGTCCGCACCCCCCGCCGCGGCGTCCTGCAGATCGTCCAGATCGAGAGCGCCGGCACCGTCGGCGGCCAGGATCGCCAGCCCCGCCGCCCGCAGACCGCCCAGCGTCTCGACCAGACCCACCCCGGTGACCACAGGCAGGTGGAACAGACTCCCCGCCGTGGCCCGCACGCACTTGGGGTTGTGGACGTCGACGCTGGAGTCGGTCAGCACGACGGCGTCCGCCCCGGCGGCGTCCGCCGCCCGGATCACGGCGCCGGCGTTGCCCGGGTCGCGGACCCGGGCCAGGACGGCGACCAACCGCGGCGCCGCCGCGATCACCCGGGGCAGCGGGACGTCGAGCAGCCGACAGACGGCGACCATGCCCTGCGGGGTGACGGTATCGCTCATGGCGGCCAGCACGTCCTCGCCGACGACGTGCACGCCCACCCCGCGCCGCCGCGCGGCCTCGACGATGTCGTCATGCCGCTGCCGGGCGGCGGCCGTGGTGTAGACCACCTCCGCCCAGGGGCCGGTGACGGCCTCCCGAACGGCCTGCGGCCCCTCGGCGACGAACCGACCCGAGCGCTGACGCGCCGAGCGCCCGGCCAGTCGTCGCACCGCCCTCACCCGGTCGGACCGGGGGGAGGTCGGCGCACCGTCGTCCGGGCGCTCGGAGGTGGTGATGGTGGTGGTGGTGAGGTCAGGCGGCCGAGGCGGTGCCCGTCGCGGGCAGGGCCTTGCGCGCCACCTCGACCAGATTGGCGAACGCGGGTGCGTCGTTGACCGCGAGTTCGGCCAGCATGCGCCGGTCGACCTCGACGCCGGCCGCCTTGAGTCCCTGGACGAACCGGTTGTAGGTCATGCCGTTGGCGCGGGCGGCGGCGTTGATCCGCTGGATCCACAGCCGACGGAAGTCGCCCTTGCGGGCCCGGCGGTCGCGGTAGGCGTACCCGAGGGAGTGGGTGACCTGCTCCTTGGCCTTGCGGTACAGCCGGGAGCGCTGCCCGCGGTACCCGCTGGCCGCCTCCAGGACCTCGCGCCGCTTCTTGTGGGCGTTGACCGCCCGCTTCACGCGTGCCACGTGAGTCCTCCTCTCAGCGACCGAGCAGCCGCTTGATCGCCTTGGTGTTGTCCTTGGAGACCTCGACGTCCTGCGCCAGGCGACGGGTCCGGGTGGTGGGCTTGCCCTCGAACAGGTGGCGGCGGTTCGCCTGCTCGCGCAGGAGCCTGCCGGAACCCGTGACCCGGAACCGCTTCTTCGCGCCGCTGTGCGTCTTCATCTTCGGCATGGCTGCCGTCTCTCCTCGTGCCTCGGTGATCCGTCCGGTGGTGGACCGGTGGGTGCTGCTAGCGCGCGTTGGCCTCGTCGGCCTGCGGCTGATCGTCGGCCTGCTCACCCTCCAGGGCCTCCTCGCGCCGACGGCGCAGCTCGCCCCGTTCGGCCCGGGCCTCCGCCTTGGCGTCGGCCTTCTTCTTGTGCGGGCCAAGAACCATGATCATGTTTCGGCCGTCTCGGACCGGCATGGACTCGACGTAGCCGTGCTCGGCGACGTCCTCGGCCATCCGCCGCAGCAGCCGCTCACCCATCTCGGGACGCGACTGCTCCCGACCACGGAACATGATCATGACTTTGACCTTGTCACCGGCCTTGAGGAACCGCTCGACATGGCCCCGCTTGGTGCCGTAGTCGTGCGGATCGATCTTCAGCCGGAGACGGATTTCCTTGAGCACCGTGTGCGTCTGGTTGCGCCGTGCCTCACGGGCCTTCATGTCGGCTTCGTACTTGAACTTGCCGAAGTCCATGAGCTTGCAGACCGGGGGGCGGGCCTGAGGCGCCACCTCGACCAGGTCGAGGTCCGACTCGGCGGCCAGGGTCAGCGCCTGTTCGATGCGCACGATCCCGACCTGCTCGCCGTTGGGGCCAACCAGCCGCACCTCGGGAACACGGATGCGGTCGTTGATCCGGGGCTCGCTGATGTCTGCTCCTTCGCTGCCGTCGTCGTCCCGCCACCACGAGAAGAGGCTTCCCGTCGCGGGCGCGCCGGGAAGCCTCGAACCGGTCCGGGCCCGGGAGGTCGTCGAACAACACCATCCGGGACCCCGCCGCGGAGGCGGGGCCGGGACCGAACCCGTCGTCGGTGGCGACGATCAGGTGGGAGAGACTCCACTTTGCGCACCGGACCCCCTACGGACCCGGTCGGTCGACTACAGATCGTATCAGTCCCGGGCGGCTCGTCCCAATGCGGGAACCTCGCGAGCGCCTCAGCGACGCCGGTCGAACAACCAACGGCCCAACCGACCGAGGGCACGGATCAGCAACCGCTCCAGCGGCGTCCGGCCGTCGCCGGCCGCCTCGTAGGCGTAGATCACGACGCTGTAGGCCGGGATCGCCACCACGGCGCCGGCCGCCAACCCGTCGTGGGAGGCGGCGTCGGCCCGCACGTCCCGGACCGGGTGCCCGGCGAAGTCGGGGCTGTAGCGCCTGTCGTCGCTGCAGAACACCACCGACCACCGGCCGGCCGCGGGTAGGCCGATCCGGTAGTGCGGCCGGTCGGCGTGGCCGAGGTTGACCAGCACCACCACGTCGTCCCCCACGCCGTGATCGGTCCAGCGATGGTAGGCCATCACCTTGTCGATCTCGTTGGCGTGGTAGACGTTCACGAACTGGCCGGTGAGCCCTCTGGTGAGGCCGGAGGCGTTGCGCCGCAGCCGGATCAGGTCCCGGTAGAGCCGGACGATTCCCCGGAAGTCCTGGCGCAGGTGCCAGTCGAGCGGGACGTCGTCGCGGAACCACTCCCCCTGGAGGAACTCCTGGCCCTGGAACAGCATCGGGATGCCGGGGGCGGTGAGCACCAGGGCCGCTCCGAGGGTGGAGCGCTTCTGGGCGAACCACCCCGTCGGGTCGGTGGGGTCGACCTCGTACGGCACCCGCGCCCGGCCGTTGGCGACCTCGTCGTGGGACTCGGTGTAGATCACCCGCTGGAACGCATCGCCGTTGTAGACCACGGTCAGGGCGTCGCGTACCCGCTCCAGCGACCGGTCGGCGTCGTTCGCGGCGATCACCGCCTCGCGCACCGGATGGACGAACGCGCCGTCCCACTGGGCGTGGAACGCCGCCCCGTGGTCGTCGACCTGGCTGATCCGTGGGTCGGACTGCATGTCCTCGGCGATCGCGATCCGGCCCGGATACTGCTCACGGATCGACAGGTTGATCCACCGCATCAGGTCCCAGCCCTCGGGCAGGTCCATACCCGACCCGTCGACGCTGCGGATGTAGGGGGTCATGTCCAGCCGCAGGCCGTCGACGTGGTAGTCGGCCAGCCAGGCCATGGCGTTGCTGTGGATGTACCGGCGGACCTCCTCCCGGCCGAAGTCGGGGCGGGTCTCGCCCCACGGCGTCCGGGCGCGCCGGTCGTTGTAGAAGTAGATCCCGCCCAGGTCGTTCTCGCTCCAGCCGTCGAACTGCCACAGGTCGAGGTCACCGGGACCGAAGTGGTTGTAGACCACGTCGAGGATCACCGCCAGCCCGCGGCGATGGGCCTCGCGCACGAACGTCTTGAAGGCGTCGGGGCCACCGTAGGCGGTCTCGACGGCGAACGGGTGGGCCGGGTTGTAGCCCCACGAGTAGTCCCCGGCGAACTCGGCGATCGGCATCACCTGAACCGCGTTGACCCCCAGCCGCTGCAGGTGGTCGAACCTGCCCATCGCCACCGCGAACGTGCCGGGCACCCGCTCCCGGACGGTGGCGAACGACCCGATGTGCATCTCGTAGACGACCAGTTCGTTGTGCGGCGCGATCACTGCCTCGTCACCACGCCAGTCGAAGGCGCCGTGGTCGTAGACCACCCCGTTGCCCACCGAATGGGTCACCTGCCGGGCGTAGGGGTCGATCCGGACCAGGGTCCGTTCCCCGGCGGTGATCACCACTCGGTACTCGTCGCCCGGGGCGGCCCGCGGCACGTCGGCGTACCAGTGGCCGTTGCCCTCCGAGGTCAACGGGGAGGCGGTCGGCGACCAGTCGTTGAACGTGCCGGTGACGCACACCGCGTCGGCGTGCGGGGCCCAGACCCGGAACGCCACCCCGTCCCGATGCGGCATCGCACCCATCCCCGGGCGGTGCCCGGCCGCTGCCAGCACGTGCTCCACGAGGTAGGTGGTGGT
>CAYYCE010000014.1:15883-16817 GCA_964469635.1 uncultured Kineosporiaceae bacterium | reverse complement strand
GCACCGAGACGTTCTCCGCGACGACGAGCACCCGTACTCCCGCGAGGTCCACCGGCGGGGGAGCGCCGTCCTCGAGCGGGGAGCGCTCGAGCCGCACCGTGAACCAGAAGTCCGCCCCGCCCCCCGGCGCGTCCCCGACTCCCAGGAGGTTCCACGATGCAAGTCGACGAGCTGCTCAAACCGTTCCCCATCAAGGAGTTCCACCCGTTCCCGCGGGCTCTGATGGGTCCGGGCGCCCACGAGATGATCGGCCCTGAGGCGCTCAGGCTGGGATTCCGCAAACCCCTGGTGATGACCTCGGGTCTGCGTGGCACGGACATCGTCCACAAGATCGTCGAGTCGATGAGGTACCACGGGCTCGAGGTCGTGGTCTACGACAAGGTCGAATCCAACCCCAAGGACTACAACGTCATGGACTCCGTGACGATGTACCAGGAGAATGAATGCGACTCGTTCGTCTCCATCGGGGGCGGTTCCTCCCATGACGCCTGCAAGGGTGCGCGGATCTCGGTCGCCCACGACGGGCGCAACGTCAACGAGTTCGAGGGCTTCAACAAGTCCGAGAACCCGAAGAACCCGCCGCACATCGCCGTGTCCACCACTGCCGGAACCGGCTCGGAGACGTCGTGGGCCTACGTCATCACGGACACCACCACCGACCCCGACAACCCGCACAAGTACGTGGCCTTCGACGACGCCTCGGTGGCCACCCTCGCGATCGACGATCCGGTGCTCTACTACGACTGCCCGATCGACTACACCGCCCAGTGCGGCTTCGACGTGCTGGCGCACGCCAGTGAGCCGTACGTGTCCCGGTTGAACTTCCACCCCTCGCTCGGCAACGCGCTGCACGCCATCAAGCTGACCGCGGAGAACCTGCGGGCCGCGGTCTGGAACGGCCAGGCCAGCCCGCCCACCGTGGCCGGATGGTCGT